>JANQJT010000047.1 GCA_028281485.1 Phycisphaeraceae bacterium | reverse complement strand
ACGATCCGACTCCGGGGGGGCGGCGCCGCCGGCGCCGAGGGTGACCTTGTCGGGGCCGAGCGTGCCGGCGCCACCCAGGCCGCCGAGCGACGGGCTGGGCGTGGCGTCCGCGGCGGCGTCGCCGGACGACTCGGCCTCGGCCGACCACTGCGCCCGCTTGAGCGACAGGCCGATCTTGCGATCCTCGATATCGACGCGCAGGATCTTGACCTCCAGCTCCTGGCCCGGCTTGACCACGTCCTGCGGGTTGTCGACCTTCTGGTCGGACAGCTCGGAGATGTGCAGCAGGCCCTCGAGATCGTCTTCGAGCTCGACGAACACGCCGAAGTTGGTGATCTTGGTCACCGCGCCCTGGACGATCATGCCGGGCTGGTAGTGGGTGGGGATGGCTTCGTGCCACGGGTCTTCGGTCAGCTGCTTGATGCCGAGGCTGATGCGCTGCTTGTCCTGATCGACCTCGAGCACGACGCACTTGACGTCCTCGCCCTTCTTCAGCAGCTCGTTGGGGTGAGCGACTTTCTTGGTCCAGCTCAGGTCGGACACGTGCAGCATGCCGTCGATGCCGGGCTCGATCTCCACGAACGCGCCGTAGTTGGTGAGGTTGCGGACCTTGCCCTCCACGACGGTGCCGGGCGGGTACTTCTCGGCGACCAGCTCCCACGGGTTGACCTCGGTCTGCTTGACGCCCAGCGAGATCTCCTGCTTGTTCTTGTCGATCTCCAGGACGACGACCTCGATCTCTTCGCCGATCGAGACGACCTCGGACGGGTGGTTGATGCGGCGGGTCCAGGACATCTCGGAGATGTGGACCAGGCCCTCGATGCCCTCTTCGAGCTTGAGGAACGCGCCGTAGCTCATCAGGTTGACCACCGTGCCCTTGACGCGGTTGCCCACGGGGTAGCGGGCCTCGATCTCGTCCCAGGGGTTGGCCTCCTTCTGCTTGAGGCCGAGCGAGATCTTCTCCTTCTCGCGATCGATGTTGAGGACGATGACCTCGATCTCGTCGTCGATCTTGACCATCTCGGACGGGTGGTTGATGCGGCCCCAGGACATGTCGGTGATGTGCAGCAGGCCGTCGATGCCGCCGAGGTCGACGAACGCGCCGAAGTCGGCGATGTTCTTGACGCTGCCCTTGACGGTGTCGCCCTCGCTGAGGTTGCCCAGCAGCTTGTCGCGTGCCTCGGCGCGTTCCTCTTCGATGAGCTTGCGGCGGGAGATGACGATGTTGCGACGGTCGGTGTCGATCTTGAGGATCTGGGCGCGGATGTCCTTGCCGATGAAGATGCCGATGTCCTGCGGACGGCGGATGTCGACCTGGCTGGCCGGCAGGAACACGGGCACGCCGATGTCCACCAGCAGACCGCCCTTGATCTTCCGCATGACCTTGCCTTCGACCTCGTCGCCTTCGGCCTTGGTCTCGATGATGTTTTCCCAGCCGCGGATGCGGTCGGCCTTGCGCTTGGACAGCTGGATCGTGCCGCTGACCGCGTCGATGCCTTCCAGCAGGACCTCGAGGTCCTGACCGACTTCGACAGCGGAGAAGTCGTCGAACTCGCCCTTGTTGACCAGGCCCTCGCTCTTGAAGCCGACGTCGACGACGACGTCGTCACCGGCGAAACCGACGACCTTGCCGGCGAGGATGGTGTTGGGCTTGAACTCCTTGGCCTCTTCGCTGACGAGCACGTCCAGCCCGCCCTGGTCTGTGCCGAACGCTTCGGCCAGGAGCTGATCGGCCTCGCTCTCGTTGAGCTGCAGATCGTTGATAAGGTTGTAATCGACCATGAATAATCCGATGGTTGTTCCACCCGTTGGCTGACAGGACGCCAGGCAACCGGGCCGACCAAATCCGCGTGGACAAGCCGTTAGCGGAAAGGCCGTGAACCGTTCGTCCGTTCGGCCAGCCCACACGGGCCGATCCTCCGATCGGACGAAGACCGGGAAGTGTACCGAAACCGGGGCACGGATTGCAAGTGGGGCGGTTTTCAATGGTTAGAGGCGGATTAGAGGGTTTCGGGTCTTAACGAGCCACGACCGTGAGGGAGTGGAAACATCTTTAGGTGGATTGGGGGCGGTAGGGCGGGTTAAGGAGCATCGCGACGAACCCGCCAAGATATGAATTCGGCCTACGAGCCGCGACCGTGAGGGAGCGGATATGCGTTCGACAATGGTTCGGTGGGTTCGCTGCGCTTAACCCGCCCTACGGGTGGGGTGTGATACCGGGGATGAATGATGTGCAGCAACAGAGCTGGCACTTGCGGTGCCGGTCCGGGCTCACAGAGCCCGGCTCTGATGGTGAATCTACATAAACTTGCGTCGTTGGAACGCACGAATATCTTCGCGTGTTAGTTCAAACCATTCGCCATTTTTATGTTTGTCTTTAAATCGACGATGCCAATACGCCTCGATGCCTGACGGATCGTCGGTTTCAATAGAGTGAACCAATTCAGTTTTTTCTGGGAGTTGAATGGATAGTTCGTATTCACGACGACCAAGTGAATTCGTCTTGCCAATTTTGTAATAACGTCCAGACTTGATGAGATAGACGTATCCAATCAAGCCTGTCTGCGTATCGTCATTAGATTGATCGTTATTGATCTTTGCGGCAATCGGTTCACAGATAGACACAACATCAGCATACGCCTGATTGGTGCCACAAGCATCAATGACTTTTTGAGCGAGTTCGGATTTTTTTCCAATTCTTGTAAAAACTTGATGGCTCGGAAAATCCTCGGTGCTTCGCCTATATAATCGCAGTTCTGCCATGGTTGGAAACTTATTGCTGGTCTTAATGACTTCAATTAGCTTTCCGATTACATAATCTTCATCGAGAGCTGTATTCAGTTGATTGGGCTCAAATCCAGCTTCACAGAGTGCATCTCCCCATCTCGCCCAATACTTACCATACCAATCACTAATCCTGATTCCGGTGTCTCTTTCGAATCGAGATTTACCAAGAGGGACACCATTATTGTCAGATGTCGTGCGCTGTATTTCACTAATGATGAAGTCTTTGTCGACCATGTATCACCCCCAGGTGACTTTGCCGGAGCCGGCGGTGACCTTGCCGAGCGTGTAGATGGTTTCGCCGGCCTTTTCGAGCTGGCGTTTGACCGACTCTGCGAAGTCGGGTCGCACGATCAGCGTGTAGCCGATGCCGCAGTTGAACACGCGGTCCATCTCGTCCTGATCGACGTTGCCGCGGGTGGCGAGGAAATCGAAGACGGGCGGGACGTCCCACGCGTCGCGCGAGATCTTCGCGTTGCAATCGTCGGGCAGGGCGCGGTTGAGGTTGCCCACGATGCCGCCGCCGGTGATGTGGGCCATGCCGGAGACGACCTTCTTGACCTTGTAGCTGCGAAGCATCTGCATCACGGGCTTGACGTAGATGCGTGTCGGTTCGAGCAGCACCCGGCCGAGCGTGCGATCGGTGTCGAGCTCGGGGTAGACGGTGTCGAGCTTGAGCTTGGCGGCGGTGACGATCCTGCGCACGAGGGTGTAGCCGTTGGAGTGGACGCCGGAGGAGGCGAGGCCAAGGATGACATCGCCGCGCTCGACGCGCGTGCCGTCGATGATTTTTTTGAGTTCCACCACGCCCACGGCGAAGCCGGCCAGGTCGTACTCGCCGTCGCCGTAGACGTCGGGCATCTCCGCGGTCTCGCCGCCCAGCAGTGCGCAGCCGGCGAGCTGGCAGCCGTCGGCCACACCCTTGACGATGTCCGCCATCCATTTGGGATCGCACTTGCTGGTGCCGATGTAGTCGAGAAAGAACAGGGGTTCGGCGCCCTGGACGATCATGTCGTTGACGTTCATCGCGACCAGGTCCTGGCCGACGGTGTCGTGGACGCCCATCTCGATGGCCATGAGGACCTTGGTGCCCACGCCGTCTGCGCAGGAGACGAGGACGGGATCGGTGTAGTTGCGCTTGAACAGGCGTTCGTTGTAGTCCAGGCGGAACATGCCGGCGAACGCGCCGTGCTTGCCGAGCACGCGGGGCCCGTAGGACCGCTGCATGTGACGCTTGATCAGGTCGACCATCCGGTCGCCCGCCTCGATATCGACGCCCGCGTCGGCGTAGGTCATGCCTTTTTTCGCCATGTGCGGAGTGTAACGGGGGACGTATACTCACGCCATGGCGATGGACCGCACGTTTCTCGGTTGGGACAGGCCGGCGCTGGTCAGCGCGGCGGACTGGCTGATCGATCGCTACGCGGCCGACGGGGCGGTGGACCTGGGCGGCGTGGTGGTGGTGGCGCCGGGCCGACGGGCGGGGCGCCGGTTGGTGGAACTGCTGCTGGCGGGGGCTGAGGAGAAGGGATTGCTGTTGAGTCCGCCGCGCCAGGCAACGCCGGGCACGTTGGCGTCGGTGGTGTGCCGTTTCGATGAGGCGATCGCGACGGGCGTGGAGCGGCGGTTGGCGTGGGTGGGGGCGCTGCGGGCGCGGGGCGCGGGGGAGCTGGGGGCGTTTTTGCCCAAGCCGCCGGACGGTGATGACTGGGGGGCGTGGGCGGCGCTGGCCGATCGGTTGGACAACCTGCACATGGAGCTGGCGGGGGAGCGGCTCACGTTCGGCGACGTCGCCCGGCTCGGTCAGAACATGGCGGACTTCAACGAGTCCGATCGCTGGGGCGCGATGGAGCGCGTGCGTGCCGACGCGGTGGCGCGGCTGCGCGACGCGGGCCGGGTCGAGCAAAACGCGGCCCGGTGGGACGCGATCGACCACAAACGATTCGATGAGACCGCGCGATCGGTCGTGTTGGTCGGCGTGGTGGAGCCGGGCGCGACGATGCGCGCGTTGGTCGAGGCGATGGGCGATCGCGTGACGCCGCTGGTGTTTGCGCCCGCAGATTTGGCGGACCGTTTTGATGCGATCGGCGGATTGAAAGCCGAGGCGTGGTGTGAAGCGACGGTCGTGATCGAGGATGAAACGATCGACGTGGCGGATCAGCCCAGCGACCAGGCGGACGCGGTGGTGCGTGCGGTGGCGTCGGCGGGCGGACGGTACGCAGCGGACGACATCGTGATCGGTGTGCCCGACGTGAAGCTGGTGCCGTTGATCGGTCAGCATCTCTCTTTGATGGGGGTGGACAGCCGGTATGTCGAGGGGCGTCCGATGCGGCAGGCTGCGCCGTGTCGGTTGCTGGCGGCCTGTGTGAGTCACCTGGAGGACGGTCGATTCAGCACGCTGGCGGCGCTGTTGCGCCACGCGGACGTCGAGGCGCTGCTAAGCGGTGAGCTGGAGGCAGACGAAGCGGCGGCGGACTGGCAGACGCTGGCCGACGAGGTGCACACGCGTCACCTGCAACGGCGGCCGATCCGCGACTGGCTTGAGCGGGCCGACCGGCGCGGCCGACTGGCGCGTGTGTACCAGGCGGTGCACGATTGGTTGGAGCCGTTGCGCGGCGGCGCCAAGCCGGCCGGTGCGTGGGCCCAGCCGATTCTGGATGTGTTGCGCGGCGCGTACGGTTCGCTGGAGCTGGACACGCGTGTCGATTGGCAGCGCGAGGCGGCCGAGGCGCTGGGCGCGTTGTGTGGCGCGGCGGGGCAGATGCGAGACGCGGCAGAGCGGTTGACTCAGGCCGAGCCGATCAGCGGTGCCGATGCGCTGCGGACGGTGCTGCAACTGGCGGACGAGAAACCCCTGATCGCGCCGGCCGACAGCGCCGCGCTGGAGATGCTGGGGTGGTTGGAGTTGGCGCTGGATGATGCGCCGATGGCGGTGGTCGCGTCGATGCACGAGGGGGCGGTGCCGGAGTCGGTGGTGGACGACGCGTTTTTGCCCGACGGGCTCCGCCGGACGCTGGGGCTGATGGACAACGAGCGCCGCCTGGCGCGCGACGCGTACCTGCTGGCTTCGATGGCGGCGACGAAGCAGCGGCTGCATCTGATCGCGGGGCGCAGCGGCGCCGACGGTCAACCGGCTGCGCCGAGCCGGTTGTTGATGACGGGGGGGGCGGGCGAGGTGGTGCGTCG
>JANQJT010000013.1 GCA_028281485.1 Phycisphaeraceae bacterium | reverse complement strand
CGCCACCGTCGGCGACATCGCCGGCTCACCCCAGGCCACCGCCGCGCTCATCGACTCGCCACTCTGCGGCGTCAGCTTCATCGAGCTGTTCGGCATCGGCATCGACTTCGTCCCGCCCAAGTTCGACCTCGTCGAACAGCTCTCGGCCTATCAACACCTCGAAGAGTCCCACGCCCTCCGCGTCGGCCTCCAGCCCCACGCCCCGTACTCGGCCGGCCCACGCCTCTACCAGTTCGCCGCCGAACAGAACATCACCGAATCCACCCCCATCTGCACCCACCTGGCCGAGTCGCCCGAAGAGATCCAGTTCGTCGCCGAGGCCAACGGCCCGTTCTACGACCTGCTCGTCGAACTCGACCGATGGGAGCCGGCCTTCGCCGGTCACTACACCGAAGGCCTGCACCCGGTGAACTGGCTGCTCCGCACCGACAAAAAAGACACACCCGAATCCATTCAGCCCCACTGGCTCATCGCTCACGCCAACTACCTCGGCGACGCGCAAATCCAGCGCCTCGCCCACGCCCACGCGTCCGTCGTCTACTGCCCGCGCGCCTCGGACTATTTCGGCCACCGCGCCCATCGCTACCGCGACCTCATCGCCGCCGGCGTCAACGTCTGCCTCGGCACCGACTCGGTCGTCTGCCACGGCTCCCTGTCCATCCTCGACGAGATGCGACACCTCCACCGGCGCGACCAGACCGATCCCGAAACACTCCTGGCCATGGCCACCACGCACGGCAACAAGGCCCTCGGCCTCGACCCAAACGACGCCGCCTTCAACCGCGGCTCCGCACCCGGCATCATCGCCGTTCACTGCCCCTGCCCCGGCGACGACGCCCTCGCCGCCATCCTCGCCGCCGACGAAACACCCACCATCGAAACCCTCGCCACGCCGCTCGGCTGCGTCGAACCATAACCCGCCGTTCAAGCGTCATAAGCCCTGTACCTTCCCCGCCGCTTGCCTATAATCGCCCGACCGGCCGCCATGAATCACAAAAACCCACCCCGTGTCCTCTCACTCGCGCTGCTGACCGTCATCGCTACGGTCATGGCTGCATGCGAAGAAGAACCCATCCGACACTACCCCACCCGCAAGCACGCCTTCGACGCCCACGCCGGCCACGACCACCCGCCCGGCCACCATCCCACCGACGAAACCTCCCCCCAGCCCCGCAAGCTCATCGTCACACCGCCCGCCGGCTGGGAACCCCGCACACCAAGCGGCATGGGTGAGTTCGCCGCCTTCGCCAAAGCAGACGGCGACCGCGAAACCAAGATCACCGTCTCACAACTCGTCAGCAATCCCCGCATGCTCCTGATGGTCATCAACCGCTGGCGCAGCAGCCAGCTCGGCATGGACCCCATCGAGCAAGCCGACATCCCCTCCGTCATCCAACCCGCCCAAATCGCGGACCTCCCCGCGCAACGCATCACCATGGTCGGCACAGGCGACGCGCCGCTGTCTATCGACGTGGTCATGCTCGACCTCGACGGCGCGACCTACTACCTCAAGCTCATGGGCCCCGCCGACCACGTCGCCGAACTCACCGGCGACTTCGAAACCTTCGTCGCCAACCTCCGCGTCTCCGAAACGCAGCAGGGGGGCGCCCCATGACCGCCCTGGATTCGCTTCTCCATCGGCTCTCCTCACTCAAGATCACCGTCACCCTCCTGGCGCTGTCCATCTTCCTCGTCTTCGCCGGCACCATCGCACAAACCACCCAAGGCATCTGGCCCGTCGTCGACGGCTACTTCCGCTCCCTCTACGTCTGGATCGACATCGCCATCTTCGTCCCCGGCGGCTACGAAGCCCCATCGGCCAGCTTCCCCTACCCCGGAGGCTGGCTGCTCGGCGGCCTCCTGCTGACCAACCTCCTCGCCGCACAGGTCACGCGCTTCCACTACACATGGAAACGATCCGGCATCCTCCTGTCTCACCTTGGCCTGCTCGCGCTCATGCTCAGTGAACTCGTCACCGGCCTGGTCGCACAGGAAGCCCAGTTCGTCTTCGTCAAAGGCCAGACCGCCCACTACGCCGAGGACATCCGAGAGTTCGAGCTCGCCCTCATCGACACCTCCCAACCCGACCGCGACGACGTCTGGGTCGTCCCCGAGTCCCGCCTCAAGCCCGGCCGAACCCTCACCGATCCCATCCTCCCGTTCCACATCGAGATTCTCTCGGTCTATCCCAACAGCCGCGTCGATCAGAACACCCCCAGCGGCGACCTGCCCTACACCATCGAACCCGCGACCGAATCCACCGGGGCATCCGGCGAGCCCACCGTCGACTTCGCCACCGCGCGCATCCGCCTCATCGATCCCGCCACCGGCAAGGCCTCTGACGACCTGCTCGTCTCTCAATGGTTCCGCCTCCCCCAGCCCGCACAGTTCGGTGATCGCACCCTCCGCCTCGACCTCCGCCACAAACGGATCTTCAAACCCTACACCGTCACACTCCTCGACCTCGAACACGAAAACTACATCGGCACCAACCGACCCAAGAACTTCCAGTCACACGTCCGGGTCAACGACCACCAGACCGACGATCAGTTCGAAGCCCTCATCTACATGAACCACCCCCTGCGCTACCGCGGGGACACCCTCTACCAACACCAGATGGAGATCGCCAACGGCCAGTCCGTCCTGCAGGTCGTCTCCAACCCCGGTTGGCTCATCCCCTACATCTCCTGCACCATGATCACCGTCGGATTGACCGTTCACTTCTTCCTGTCTCTTACCCGCTTCTCCCGGAGGCAGGCCAAGCGATGAACCCCAGGCCCACCAGGACCATCCTCGTCACACTCGCCCTGGCCCTCGCGCTGGCCGCCTATATCGGCCGACCCCCGAGCCACCGGGGCGACCTCGACCTCGCCGCATTCGGCAAGGTCCCCGCCGTCATGGACGGCCGCGTCAAACCCATGGACTCCGTCGCCCGCAACACCATGCGCCTCATCAGCGAACGCCAGGCCTACGTCGACCCCGATGGCAACCGCCGACCCGCCATGGACTGGCTGGCCGACCTGCTCGCCGTCGACCTGGTCTCACCGACGCCCCAAGTCCCCAACGACCCCGAAAAACTCCGCAACGTCGCCGACTCCCACGTCTTCCGCATCCACAACCCCCAGGTCCTCAAGACCATCGGCCTGGAACGACGCAAACGTTTCCGTTACTCACTCAACGAAATCGAAGCCGCCCCCAACTACGAGAAGTTCCTCCAGCTCGGCCGCGAGGCATCCCAAAAGCTCCAGCGCAAGGAAAAGCTCTCCTTCTTCCAGGACAAGCTGCACAACGCCTACTCCAGCGTCATGATGGTCAAGGCCATCAACATCTACCGCCGCCCGCTGCTGGTTCCCGATACCTCCGTTCCGATCCCCAAAGACCGCGACAAACAGCAGTGGCTCTCCTACGCCGAAGCGGATCACATCGCCCACATGTCCGCCACCCCAAATCCCTACGCCGAGGCTTGGCGCATCATCCTCGCCGCCAACGCCCACGACCGCGCCGTCGACTTCAACGCCGCCGTCTCCGCCTACCGCAACCGCTTCGACCAGCAGTTCCCCGACCTCACCGACCGCACGCGATTCGAATACCACTACAACCACGTCGCCCCGTACTTCCAGTGCTTCATCTTCTCCATCCTGCTCGGCCTGCTGGGCGCGCTCGGCCTGCTCTTCCGCGTCCCGCGCCTCATCACCGCCGCCAACACCCTCACCGTCTTCGTCCTCGTCGTCGCCTTCGTCGGATTCCTGGCGCGCATGTACCTCATGGATCGCCTCTACGTCTTCGTGACCAACCTCTACTCCTCCGCCATCTTCGTCGGCTTCATCGGCATGGCCGCCGCCTACTGCCTTGAACGCATCTACAAGCTCGGCATCGGCCCGCTCCTCGCCTCCGCCATCGGCTCGACCTGCTTCCTCGTCGCCATCAACCTCGACGCCAAGGGTGACAACCTCGCCCAGCTCCAGGCCGTCCTCGACACCAACTTCTGGCTCGCCACACACGTCACCACCGTCACCATGGGCTACAGCGCCACCTTCCTCGCCGGTGCGCTGGGCGCGTTCTTCATCTTCGCCGGCGTCTTCAACCCCAACTTCTCCCCCAAATACCGCGCCGACATCAACCGCATGACCTACGGCACGATCTGCTTCGCGCTGCTGCTCAGCTTCGTCGGCACCGTCACTGGCGGCATCTGGGCCGACCAGTCCTGGGGCCGCTTCTGGGGATGGGACGTCAAGGAAAACGGCGCACTCATCATCGTCCTCTGGAACGCGCTGATCCTCCACGCACGCTGGGCCGGTATGGTCAAGCCCCGCGGCATCGCCGTCCTCGCCGTCTTCGGCAACTGCATCACCGCCTTCTCATGGTTCGGCGTCAACATGCTCAACGTCGGCCTCCACAGCTACGGCCCCATGGAATCCGGCGCACTCTACCTCGGCCTCTTCGTCATCAGCCAACTCTTCATCATGGCCATCGGTATGATGCCCCAAAGCAAATGGGCCTCCAACCAGAACAAACCGAACGCCTCACCCGACGCTTCTACCGACGCGACCCCGTAACCGTCGCCCGCGCCCTGCTCGGCCAGACCCTCACGCGCACGCTCCCATCCGGCCAAACCCTCTCCGGTCGCATCGTCGAAACCGAGGCCTATCTCGGCGCACCCGACCGCGCCGCACACACCCACAACCACCACCGCTCACCCCGCAACGAAACCATGTACGCCGATGGCGGACACGCCTACGTCTACTTCACCTACGGCATGCACCACTGCGTCAACGTCGTCACACAAACCCCGGACATCGGCACCGCCGTCCTACTCCGCGCCCTCGAACCCCTCGTCGGCATCGACACCATGAAACAAAACCGCGCCGGCAAGATCCCCGCCGCGCGCCTCCGCGACACCGACCTGGGCTCCGGTCCCGCCAAGCTCACCCAGGCCCTGGCCATCGACCGCGACCTCGACGGCCTTGACCTCGTCACCAGCCCCGACCTCACCATCACCAGGGCTCCCCGCATCGCGCCTGCGCGCATCGTCACCACGCCGCGCATCGGCATCGACTCCGCCGGCCCAACCTGGGCCGCCAAACCCCTGCGCTTCTACATCAAAGACAACCCCCACGTCAGTCGCCGGTGAAGTACCGTTCGATCACCCGCTCGGCAGGCAGATTCCGAAACGCAAAGCTCCCCGCCGCGCCGCCCCGGCTCCCACGCGACGGATCGGTAAACGTCTTCCACAGGTACACCCCCTCCCACCACGCCTGCCCATCAAACGCCCGAAACAACGCCTCGTACGCCATCGCCTGCGACTCGGCGTCGTAATCCCCGCCGCTGTGCTTCCACGGCTCGATGTGCGTCCCCGCCACCGGACGATACCCCGCTTCCAAGAACACCACGCGCTTGCCGTGCTTCTCGTGCAACGCACTCATCTTCCGCACGTACGGCTCCCACAACGCCACCAACCCATCCACCCCCACATCACCCTCCGTCTGCAACGGGTAGTACACCGTCACGCCGATCGAATCCAGCGCATCCCAGAACGCGATCTGCTCGACCTCCCGGTCCCAGTGCGCCGCGTACGTCACGTGACCCGGATAAACCGAGCGCACATCCGCGATCAGTGCCCGCCACTCCTCCGGATACCCCGTCGTCATCATCACCAGTTCCGTACCCAACACGAACCGCGCCACCTTCTCCTCGGCGCACAACGCGGCGTAGTGCAGCGTCATCGCCCGATACGACGCCCACCAGCTCGCGTGCGCCGCCGCCGTCTCCTGGCGGATCGTCCCGTGCCACTCGCCCTCACCGCCCCAGAAATCCCCCGACCAAACGTGCGGCTTGAACGTCACCCCCAACCCCAGCTTGTGCGCGTTGCGGATCTCACGACGAAGATGATCATCCGTCATCGACCGATCGCGCGGCTCAAAACCCCGCTCCACGCTGTACCCCGCCAGAGACGCGTCCGTCGCCCGCCGCTGATAACCAAACGGCGTGATGGCGATGTCCGTCACACCGATCGACTTCAGGTGCGCCATCTCACGCTCACTCACCGCCGAGCCGTACCCGCGGCCCTCGCGGTGGATGTGCGCGTGGTTCACACCGAACTGCCGCCGCGGCCGCTCGTCCGCCGCCTTGCCGTAAATCAAATCGATCAGCACCGACGAATCGGCCGTCGCCAACACCACAACCACGACACAGCACCCGGCCCAGACCGCCCAGCCCAGCGGCGTCATCTTTGTACGTCTACGTCTTCGCATGGATGCGGCACCCGACGTTACGAATCTCAAACCTGCACATACATCATAGACGTTATGGCCTCGGCAATGTTTCCACGATAAAATGCCATCGCCGTGAACGAACCCACCCCCATCCCGCTGGCCCAGATCGCCGCCCGCACCCGGTACCCCCTCAAGGCCTTCGAGTTCGTCCGACTCGGCCTCGAGTTCACCGTTCACCGCATCCACAGCCAGCCCGAGACGCTCGACGAACACGAAAGACACGTCTCCGGCGAACAACTCAGCCTCGGACTCCGCGACTACGCCATCGAAAAATACGGCCGCCTCGCGCGACACATGCTCTCCCACTGGAACATCCACCGCACCGAGGACTTCGGCCAGATCGTCTTCGCCATGGTCAACGGCAACCTCATGCAGGCCAGCCCCGGCGATTCCGTTCACGATTTCGACAACGTCTTCGACTTCGAAGGCAGCTTCGACGTTGACGTGCCCGTTGAAGACATCCCCCTCGAAGCCGACCCTTTCAACACGGTAGGCAATGGCTGACCAAAACACCCCTCATCCTGCTCCGCACGATCCCGACATCGATTCACCCTGGACCACCGGGGGCGGTAGCCACGGCGGCGGCGGGCCTCACCTCTGGCAGGTCAACTGGGTCCGCGACCTCTTCTTCATCGCGCTCATCTTCTTCTTCCTCTGGTTCGGATACTACCTCCGCGGCATCTTCACCCCGCTGCTCATCGCCCTCTTCCTCGCCTACCTCTTCCACCCGATCATCACCTGGTTCGAAAACCGATGGAAGGTCCCCAGGCCCGTCACCGTCACCGGCCTGATCGGCGCCGTCTTCCTCGTCATCGCCGTCGCAGGATTCTGGCTCGGGCCCATCGCCTGGAACCAGACCACCGAACAACTCGATCAATTGCCCGACTACCTCCAGTCCCTGGCCGACACCGCCGAGAAACGATTCAACATCGACACCGCCCAGCTCACCGAGACCATCGACACCAAGGTCGCCGAGTTCCGCGCCGACCCCGCCGGCTCCGCATCCCAGTTCATCAGTTACGCCTTCGCCGGCACCGGCAAGGTCGCCTCCGTCATCGAGTCCGTCATCGGCACCACCGTCTACGTCGCCTTCATGCTCATCCTCATCCCCTTCTATTTCTTCTTCTTCGCCTGGCAGTTCGGCCCGCTCACCCGCGCCATCGACGAGTACATCCCCGCCAAGCGTGAAAAACGCATCCGCGAAATCCTCGGCCTCATGGACCGCGCCGTCAGCGCCTACTTCCGAGATCGCGTCCTGATCGCCGGCATCATGACCGTCCTGTTCTGCGTCGGCTGGACCGTCTGCGGCGTGCCCTACGCATTGCTCCTCGGCATCGGCGCAGGCGTCCTCTCGCTCATCCCCTACGTCGGCGGCGTCTTCTGGCCCCTCGCGCTCCTGCTCATGTACCTCAGGGTCACCACCGGCGAAGACGCGCCCGGCTTCGACTGGATGACCGTCCTGCTCTGGCCCAGCCTCGTCTTCTGGAGCGTCCAGTTCCTCGAAGGCTGGGTCCTCACGCCGTGGATTCAGGGCAAATCCATGGAGATGAGCGCCATCACCATCCTCATCGTCGTCTTCATCGGTGGGGCGGTCGGCGGGCTCTACGGCCTGATCCTCTGCATCCCCATCGCCGCCTGCATCAAGATCCTCCTCAAGGAAGTCGCACTGCCCAGGCTCGCCCAGTGGGCCAACGAAAACTAACCCCGCGCCCCGCGCACACGTTTCAAGGACGAAACCCATGGCCTCGCGCTCAGACACCGCACGCCGCGCCGCCGCCCAGCTCCGCGACTTCGCCCCACGCGCCACCCAATCCCCCGCGCTGCTCGGGTTCGACGGCTTCGTCGACTCCATCATCCAGGTCGTCGACCAGCGCCAAAGCCCCACCGAATACACCCCCATCCCCACCATCGCCGACTTCGCCGAGCGCAACGCCGACGCCGCCGGAAAAAGCGCCAACTACGAGCTCGTCGTCACCCAACGCAAGCTCGGCGGCAACGGACCGATCATGGCCAACGCCCTCGTCGCCGCCGGCCTGCCCGTCACCTACATCGGCGCACTGGGAACGCCCGAAATCGACCCCGTCTTCCAACCGCTCGCGCAAAACGCCACCTGCCACGCCATCGCCGACCCCGGCCTCACCGACGCCCTGGAGTTCTCCGACGGCAAGCTCATGTTCGGCAAGTACCAATCCCTCAACGCCGTCACCGCAGACACGCTCCGCCAATCACTCGGCGACACCTTCACCATCGCCGTCGCCAACGCGCGACTGCTCGGCATGGTCAACTGGACCATGCTCCTGGGTTTAAGCGACATCTGGCGCATGCTCGCCGACGACGTCCTGCCCGTCTGCACCGGCCCGCGCAAGCTCGTCTTCGTCGACCTCGCCGACCCCGCCAAGCGTTCCGCAGAAGACCTGCTGGCCGCGCTGAACCTGCTCGGTCAATTGCAAGCCCGCGCCGACGTCATCCTCGGCCTCAACCTCGCCGAAGCCGTACGGGTCGCACGCGTCCTCGACATCGATCCCACCGATCAGCCCGAAGCGATCCTCGAAGACCTCGCCGCCGCCATCCGGCAGACCGCCGCGCTGCACGCCGTGGTCATCCACCCCCGTTCCGGCGCAGCCGCGTCCATCCGTGACGAAGCGGACACCACCACCACCGCCAGCTTCGCCGGCCCCTTCGTCCAAAACCCCAGGCTCTCCACCGGCGCAGGCGACAACTTCAACGCCGGCTTCTGCCTCGCACGACTCGCCGAACTCGATACCGAAACCTCCCTCTGCGTCGCCACCGCCACCAGCGGCTACTACGTCCGCAACGCCGCCAGCCCCACGCTGCAACAGCTCGCCGATTTCTGCGACGATCTGCCAGAATCTCAAGCATGACGTGCCCATATTTAGCCCCCGGCAAGCCGGGGGAAATTCTCATACCTAACCAAGCGTTGTTCTTCACGAGCCGCGACCGTAAGGGAGCGGTTTACAGTCCATCGTGTAGGGCGTGTTAGGGAGCGACAGCAACGAACCCGCCGCGCTTTGCCTCACGCCCACCGAAAATCTCCCCCGTTTAGCGGCGGCCCGCAGGGCCGCGCTCGATCCTCACTCAAAGTACCGGCCCCACAACACGCTCAGTCGCTTCACCTCGTCGCGGTCGATCTGTGCCTTGTCCGACCAGATCGCCAGCGCCAGCGCATCGTGAGCAGGGCTCTCGTTCTCGTACAACAACGACACGTCTTTCAGCGCCGCGCGGATCAGCTCGATGCTGTTCGCCGTCGCCGCCTCCAGGTTCCCGATGATCTCTTTCAACAGCATCGCCGGGTCCTGCGGTTCCACGCCCGTCGGTCGCGGACGCCAGCAGTCGTAATCCGTCGGCAGCGACACCATCGCGTACGCCATCTCCGCCTCGCGCGCCAGCTTCGCCTCCGGCATCGCCGTCATCCCGATCAGGTCCCCTCCCCACTGACGATGCATGTGGCTCTCCGCCCGCGTGCTGAACGCCGGCCCCTCCATACACACATACGTCCCACCCGAGTGCGCCGTCAGGTGATTCAACCCCGCCGCCGCCTCCAACAGCCACCGCCGCATCACCGGGCAGAACGGCTCGCTCATCTCCACGTGCACCGCCGCCTTCTCGTAAAACGTGTTCGCGCGACCCACCGTCTTGTCGATCACCTGGTCCGGCACGACCAGGTGCTTCGGCTCGATATCCTCACGCAGCGACCCCGTCGCGCCGCTGGCCACGATGTGCGTCACACCCAATTGCTTCAGCGCATAGATGTTCGCGCGGTAGGGCACCTGACTCGGATTCAGCGTGTGGCCCGGCCCGTGCCGCTGCAGGATCGCCACCTCCGTCCCGCTCATCTCCGTCTGCACGATCGCGCTGGAAGGCTTACCGAAAGGCGTGTCCACCTCGACGCGCTCGCCCTGTTCCGCGCCCAAAGCCGCGCCCAGCCCGCTGCCGCCAATCAATCCGATCTTCAGTTCCGACATACATCTCCCCTGTCTGCCCCGGCGAATGGTGCCCGATCATAACCCCGCTAACCCGCCGCGTCAGCCAGCCCCACGATCTGTTTCACCGTCAATCGCTCCGGCCGCAGCGTCTCATCCACGCCCGCCGCCGACGCCACCTCCGTCCCCACGATCGCGCGCACCGTCTTCCGACGCTTCTGAAACAGCGTCTGCGCCATCTCCATCACGCGCTTGAGATCGTCACAAACCGGCTCACCCCGCCGCTTCAACAACACCACGCTCGAGTCCACCTGCGGCTGAGGCCAAAAACAACCCGGCGGCAAGTGCGTCACCACCTTCCCCTCACACATCAAACCGATCGCCACGCTCAGCGGCCCGAAATCCTTCCCACTCTCCGCCAGCAAACGATCGCCCACCTCACGCTGCACCATCACCACCGCGCGCGTCCAGTTCGCGTGATCCAACGCCAGCGTCGCCAGCAGCGGCGAAGCGACCTGATACGGTAGGTTCGCGATGAGCTTAAAAGGCCGGTCGCCTATTGCTTCCAACACCGCCGGCGCGATCGCGTGCTTACCCGCCATCACGTCCCCCTCCACCAGCGCAAAGCTCTCACGCTCCCCGAACCGCTCGCGCAAAATCTCCGCCAGGTCGCGATCGATCTCCGCCGCCGTCACTTCCGCTCCCGCTTCCAGCAGCCATTCGGTCAACGCCCCCGTGCCCGGCCCGACCTCCAACACCGCGTCCCCCGCGCCCAACTCCGCAGCGTCCAGGATCATCCGCATCTTGTTGTGATCGATCAGAAAGTTCTGCCCGAAACGCTTGCGCGGACGCATCCCCCGCGCTTCGAGCAAAGCCTTGATTTCAGTCAGCGACTGAGGCATCACAGCCCCATGACATTGAAGCCCGCGTCCACGTAGATGATCTCGCCCGTCACCCCGCTGGACATGTCGCTCAGCAGGAACGCCGCCGTGTCGCCCACCTCTTCACCGGTGATGTTCCGCTTCATCGGCGCCTTGGCCGCCTGGTAGTCGAACATCTCGCTGATGCCGCCCACCGCCATCGCCGCCAGCGTCCGCAGCGGCCCGCCGCTGATCGAGTTCACGCGGATGTCCTTCTCGCCCAGCTCCGCCGCCAGGTAACGCGTCGTGTGTTCCAGCGCCGCCTTCGCGATGCCCATCACGTTGTAACCGGGGATCACCTTCTCGCCGCCGTAGTAGCTCATCGAGATCAGCGACCCGCCATCGGGCATCACGCTCACCGCGCGCTGCGCCATCGCCAGCAGCGTGTACGCGCTGATGTCCAGCGCCTGGTTCCAAGCCGCCCGCGTCGTCGTGTGGAAGTTGCCCTTCTCCAGGTACTGCCGATCGGCGAACGCGATCGAGTGCACGATGAAATCGATCTGCCCGTAGTCCTCGGCGATCTTCGCAAACACCGCGTCCAGGTCCTCATCCCGGCTCGCGTCACACGGCGCCAGCCACGGATCGCTCACCCCCAGCTCCTCCACCGCCTTGACCACACGCCGCTGCATCTTGTCGCCCGGCAGGTGACAGAATCCGCACTCGGCTCCCTGCTGGATCAGACTCTGCGTGATGTACCACGCGTAGCTCCGCTCGTTGGCGATGCCGAACACGATGCCCTTCTTGCCGTCCATGATGCCCATGCGCAGGTCTCCTTTGTCGCGGGAAACACGCAAAAGTACCGCCTCCCACCCCGTTCATCAAACCCTAACCCCACGCACCTTGACGCACGCACCCCAACGCGGTATTTCTGCTACATGGAAAGCAAAATCATCACCGATGGCATCACTTTTGACGACGTCCTGCTCCTGCCCGGACGCAGCGACTTCCTCCCTTCCGAAGCCGACGTCAGCACACAACTGACCAGCCGCATCCAGATCAACATCCCCCTCATCAGCTCCCCCATGGACACCGTCACCGAGGCGGCGCTCGCGATCGCGCTGGCACAGGCCGGCGGGCTCGGCGTCATCCACAAAAACCTCCCCGTCGATGGACAGGTCCGTGAGGTCGTCAAGGTCAAACGCTCCGCCAACGGCGTCATCCGCGACCCCCAAACCCTCCCCCCCGACGCGCCCATCTCCGCCGCACAACAACTCATGTACGAACAGAACATCTCCGGCGTCCCCATCACGCAGAACGGCCAGTCCGGCGGAAAGGTTGTCGGCATCCTCACACGCCGCGACCTCATGTTCCTCTCCGGTCAGCCCGACACCCGGCCCATCAGCGATGTGATGACCCGCGAGAAACTCATCACCGGCAGCCCCGACACCGAACTCGAAGACGCCGAGAAAATCCTCAACCAGAACAAGGTCGAAAAGCTCCTGCTCGTCGACGGTGACATGCGCCTCAAGGGCCTGATCACCATGCGGGACATCGAGAAACTACACCAGTTCCCCGACGCCTGCCGCGACGACCGCGGCCGACTCCGCGTCGGCGCCGCCGTCGGCGTCCTTCAGTTCGACCGCATCGCCGCCCTCATCGACGCCGAGGTCGACGTCCTCATCGTCGATACCGCCCACGGACACTCCGCAAACGTTCTCAACACCGTCCGCGAAATCAAGAAGAACCACGACATCGACGTCATCGCCGGCAACGTCGCCACCGAAGCCGGCGCACGCGACCTCATCGAATCCGGCGTCGACGCCGTCAAGGTCGGCATCGGACCCGGCTCGATCTGCACCACACGCATCGTCTCAGGCGTCGGCGTCCCACAGATCACCGCCGTCATGGAAGCCTGCAAGGCCGCCGATCCCGCCGGCATCCCCGTCATCGCGGACGGCGGCATCCGACACTCCGGCGACATCACCAAGGCCATCGCCTCCGGCGCTTCCCTCGTCATGCTCGGCTCCCTCTTCGCCGGCCTCGACGAGTCGCCCGGCGAGATGGTCATCCACAAGGGCAGGCGCTACAAGTCCTACCGCGGCATGGGTTCCGAAGGCGCCATGATGGCCGGCTCCGCCGACCGCTACCGCCAGGGCAACGTGAAGGAACAACGCAAGTTCGTCCCCGAAGGCGTGGAAGGGCGGGTCCCGTACCGAGGCCCACTCGCGGACTTCGCCTACCAGATGGTCGGCGGCCTCCGCGCCGGCATGGGCTACTGCGGCACACGCAACATCCCCGAACTCCGCGCCAACGCTCGCTTCTGTCGCATCACCGGCGCATCACTCACCGAGTCCCACCCCCACAACATCGCCATCACCAAAGAAAGCCCCAACTACTCCATCGAGTACAACGTCGAAGAGTGAAGACACACTTTGCGAGATCGTCCATGCCAGCATCCCTGTCGGCTACCGGGTTCGAGAAGGCCCGGATGTTCCTTCTGACTCAAGCCCGACCGCTGGAGCGGGCGCTCTACCGCCACGAGTTTGAGGGAACTGCCGTAGAAGAGGTCGCTGAAGCTCTGGCACCCTATCAAAACGACAATGGCGGATTTGGTAACGCGCTCGAGCCTGATAGCTACCTGATGGTCTCCAGTGTGCTCGACACCACGATCGCACTGGCCATTCATCAACGCATTCAAACGCCCGCCGATCACCCGCAGATCGTTTCAGCCGTTCAGTACCTGCTGGAAACATACCGCCCGGATCAGGGCATCTGGCCAATTCGATCCGAAGCCTCGCCTGACAGCCCAGGCGGACCGTGGTGGCAGGCAGATGACCTCGACGCGTTGATCACATCCTTTCGAGGCTGTCGATTCAATCCCACCGCGGAAGTGGTCGGCTATCTACACACCTACAAACAACACGTCCCAAGCGACTTCCTTGCCATGGCTACTGATCGCTTTCGCGAGCATTGTCGGACACACGTTTCCCAAGCCAGCATGCACGACCTGCGTTGTCTCCGTTGCCTGTTAGATAGCCCCGCGTTTCGCGACCAGCCTCATCTGCAGCGAGAGCTATCCGGCCAGGTCAATACCATGCAAGTGCAATCCATCGAGAGCGATCCATCCAGGTGGAACAGCTACTGCGACAGACCATTCGAGGTGATCGACTCCCCCGATCATGCCTTGGTCCCGCCGCTCGGAAATGAATTAGTCAACCTGGGCATCGCCTTTCAAATCCAGTCTCAGCAGGAAGATGGCTCATGGGCCGTTTTTTGGGATTGGGGTGGCCGATTTGTCGAGCAATGGGAGCAGGCCCAGTTGGCATGGAAAGGTGTTTTGACCGAGCGCACACTGAGAGTGCTAAAAGCCTTTGGCAGAATCGAACGTTGAGGAATAAAACCCATACAAGGCGGTTTTTTTACCCAAATTGCGCATATTTTTATCTTGGTACTTCTTTTGCATGTCACTTTTAATTGCTGATATCGCGATCTGGGGTATAATTACTCAACCTGTAGTGCTATTTAACCCACATCCCCGATTTTGGTAGGTCTACATGACAACCGCTGCGAAGACACCGACACTAGATCGGAAGACGCTGTTAGCTTTGGTAGACGCATCGCACGCGATCAACTCCGAGCTCAGCGCCGAAGACGCCTTTAAGCAGATCGCAACCTGGGCCGCCAACGTCCTCGAAGCCGAAGGCGCAAGCGTTCTCTTATTCGATCCCGATCGCAAGCAACTGATCTTCCAGGCCGCCGTCGGGCCCGGCGAAGACACACTCATGGGCGTCCGCTTCGACGCCGACCTCGGCATCGCCGGCCAGGCCGTCAAGTCCGGCCGCGCCATGCGCGTCAAAGACGTCCGGCAAAACCGTCACTTCTTCCCCGGCATCGACGCCAAGACCCACATGCGCACCGAGGCCCTCATCGCCGCGCCCCTCGTCCACCTCGACGAGACGCTCGGCGTCGTGGAAGTCATCAACCCCACCGGCCGCGACGAGTTCTCCTCGCGTGACCTCGAACTGCTCCAGGTCTTCGCCAACCTCGCCGCCGTCGCCGCCACCAACGCCCAGGCCTACGACCGCGTCTCCCGACAGAACCTCGCACTCCGCGAAGCACAACCCAGCTACGAAGTCATCGGCCAGTCCGAATCCATCACACGCGTCAACGAACTCTGCCGCAAGGTCGCGCTCTCCAACTCCACCGTCCTGCTCTACGGCGAAACCGGCACCGGCAAGGAACTCGCCGCTCGCGCCATCCACCGAAACTCCAACCGACACGACCGACCCTTCATCGCCATCAACTGCGCCGCGCTGCCCGAGTCCCTCCTCGAAAGCGAGCTGTTCGGGCACGAAAAGGGCGCCTTCACCGGCGCGTCCGGCAAGAAGCTCGGGCGTTTCGAGCTCGCCTCGGGCGGCACGCTCTTCCTCGACGAGATCGGTGAGATCTCACCCGCCATCCAGGTCAAGCTCCTCCGCGTCCTTCAGGAACGCGAGTTCGTCCGCGTCGGCGGCACGCAGACCATCAACTGCGATGTCCGCATCATCGCCGCCACCAACCGCAACCTGAAAAACGCTATGGAAGAGGGGCGGTTCCGCGAGGACCTTTATTACCGCCTCAACGTCTTCCCCATCACCCTCCCCCCGCTCCGCCAGCGCGTCGAAGACCTGCCCCTGCTCATCAACCACTTCGCCCGTGAGATCGCGCCCTCGCTCGGCGTCCAGCCGCCCGCCGTCGACGATGACGCGCTGACCAACCTCATGCGCTACGAATGGCCCGGCAACATCCGTGAGCTGCGCAACATCGTCGAACGCTGCACGCTCCTCGCCTCCGACGGCATCATCCTCCCCAGTCACCTGCCGGCCGAGATCGCCGCGGGCGTCAGCCACGAAGAAACCGATACCCTCGACGCCGGCGTCGCCGCCAGCAACTCCCGCCTCGCCGACCACGAAAAGGCCCTCATCCTCAAGGCCCTCAACGAAACCAACTGGAACCAGTCCGCCGCCGCCCGAAACCTCGGCATCACGCGCGATCACCTCCGCTACCGCATCAAGAAATACAACCTCATCCGCCCCTCAAACTAAGGGCGCATTCCCACCCACCGGGGCACACGGATTGGGTAATCTTCCCCACCCGATCGGTTTCTTTTGGGACAACACGCCGATTTAACGCTCGCTAGAGGGGATTTTTCCGCTGCGACACTCCCGTGGCACGCCATGTGCATCTATATCCCTCGGCTAAAAGCGATGCTCCGGGCAGAGTGCAGGTGCAACCGGGCGTGCTGGTGTAGCGAAGTTGAGTGCAGAGAGATGATTCCCCTCCAGCCCCCTCGGGGCTTCTTCGGGGCGGAGGGGCGAAACGATGGCGGAGAACCGGGCGAAAGCCCACTCTCCGTTTTCTTCCTTCCCCTGGCCTGTGTGACCCAGGCCAACGGGTCGGGGACTTCGGGCAAGCTTGCGTTGATCCCGATCAACGCAGGCCTTTTTTTGCGCCCATCCCACCCCCGATTCACTCGACATCCGTTACGCGGTCGATAGACTCTCTATCGCACCCGTTCACGCCGGGGCACACAACCCAGCAGGTGGGGTGGCGGAGCGGTTGAACGCACCGGTCTTGAAAACCGGCGTGGCCTTTCAGGTCACCGTGGGTTCGAATCCCACCCCCACCGCTTATGAATAATCCCCACCCCCAGGGTGGGGTTATTCATAGGTGGGGCTGGGATGAGAAGACACAACGCCACGCAGTGGCGACACGTGGGTTCGACGCCGAGCAACGCGAGGCGCCGCGCAGCGAATCCCACCCTTCTCGGGTGGGGTTATTCATAGATGGGGGTGGGATGAGAAGACACCACGCCACGCCACGCCACGCAGTGGCGACACGTGGGCCGGGCGCCGTAGGCACCGCGAGGTCTGCCTGCGCCGCGCAGCGAATCCCACCCCCGGAAAACTCTGGGCCAGACCCACGGCCTACGAATACACGTACCGCGAATCCCACCCCTTTCCTCCTCAGCC
>JANQJT010000219.1 GCA_028281485.1 Phycisphaeraceae bacterium | reverse complement strand
CGCTGGTCTGGCCGAGGACTCGATCGATCAGCAGGCGTTCGAGTGTTTCGGGATCAGGTTGCATCGCGTGTGTCCTTGAGTGTGCGTTTGAGTTTTCGGATCGCGTGGTGGATGCGTGAGCGGACGGTGCCGGGCGGGAGTGAAAGCACTTCGGCGATCTCGGCGTAGGTCATGCGTTCGTGCAGTCGCAGCTCCAACGGGCGGCGGTGTTCTTCAGACAGCTCGGACATCGCCTGGCGCATGGCGGTGAGTCGGGGGTCGGTCGAAGGTGCGGCGACGGCGTGTTCGATCAACGGGGCGGTGTCGGTTCGACGGCGGCGCGAGGCGGAGACGCCCACGCGGTGTGCGATCGTGAACAGCCAGGCGCGGGCCGACTCGGGTCGTCGGAGGGTGTCCAGCGATCGTGCCGCCTTGACGAACGTCTCCTGGAGCAGGTCTTCGGGGTTGTCGATGCGGCCGAATCTTCGGCGCAGGTAACCCAGCAGCGCCGGGGCGTGATCGCGGTAGAGTTCGGCGAGTTGTGACATGGCCGGGTCCGTCAATCCCTGCTCCACGGTTCGGTTCTGTTAGTAGAGTCGCTGGGGAGGGTCGGAAAGTTCAAGACCGATGAAAAATGTTGATCTGTACAGGATACCGCGGCGATGAGCGGGCCGGGGCGGGCGATGCTACAATGGCCGATTCGATGTCCGCCAAGCGATACAATCTGGCCATAGAGACCTCCGGCCGGGTCGGCGGGGTGTGTCTCGGAGCGGGTGACGCGGTGCTGGGCAGCGAGCGTTTGCCGGCCCAGCAGCGCCACGCGATCCAGCTCATGCCCGCGATCGATCGTTTGGTGCGAACGAATGGGTTCGAGCCGGCCGCGTGTGAGGCGGTGTGCGTCTCGGTCGGTCCCGGCAGTTTCACGGGGCTGCGGATCGGCGTGACGGCGGCGAAGGCGCTGGCGCGCGTCAGCGGTGCGACGATCGCGGCGGTGCCGACGCTGGACGCGATCGTCGAGAACGTCCCGGCGGACAGAAGGCGCGTGGCGGTGTGTCTCAACGCGAAGCGCGGTCAGTGCTTTACCGGCATCTACGAGCGCGGCGATGAGACGTGGCGACGCGTGACCGAGCCGAACCTGTTGACCGTCGAGCAGGTGATGGCGCACGAGCCGGTGGCGGTGGTCGGTGACGAGCACGTGATCGAGCGATTGGATTGGCCGGGTTCGATCGAGCGTTTGGACCCGCGGATGAGTGAGCCGCGCAGCGAGGTGGTGTGGCGGCTGGGCCGGGCGATGGTCTCGGCCGGTGAGGTGACCGACGCGTACGCGCTGGCGCCGATGTATGTCCGCCTGCCCGAGGCGGAAGAAGTCTGGCAGAACAAGGAGACGGCGGCGCGTCAGGCGTCGCGATAAGGATATGTTGCCGAAGGTTGCCATCGTGGGACGCCCGAACGTGGGCAAGAGCTCGCTGCTGAATCTGCTGGCGGGTCGGTTGATCTCGATCGTCGATCCGACGGCGGGTGTGACGCGCGACCGCGTGACGGTCGACGTGGAGCTGCCGCCGGCCGGCAAGGAGGGCAAGCCGCGCTGGTGCGAGATGATCGACACCGGCGGTTACGGCATCTACTCCGGCGACGACGCGTACCAGGTGCTGACCGACGACGTGGAACACCAGATCGGCACGGCCCTGACCGAGTCGCAGCTGATCCTGTTTGTGGTCGACGTGCAAACGGGCGTCGTGCCGCTGGACGAGACGTTCGCGACGATCCTTCGCGAGAAGGTGTCGGGCAACGTGCCGATCCTGCTGGTGGCTAACAAGGTGGACTCCGAGCATCTTGAGATCGAGGCGGCGGACGCGATGCGGCTTGGCTTCGGCGAGCCGATCACGGTCAGCGCCACGACCAAACGCGGCAAGTGGGACCTGGTCGAGGCGATCGCCGACGCGATCGACTGGTCGGCTGAGCCCGAGCCGCGTCCGCACAGCGAGATGCTGCTGGCGATCGTGGGCAAGCGCAACGCGGGCAAGAGCACGTTCACCAACGCGCTGGCGGGGTTCGAGCGGGTGATCGCCAGCGAGCTGCCCGGCACGACGCGCGACAGCGTGGACGTGCGTTTCGAGATCGGCGAGCGCTCGTTCACCGCGATCGACACGGCCGGCGTGCGCAAGCGCAAGAGCATCGAGAGCGATGTGGAGTACTACTCGACACACCGCACGCTGCGATCGATCCGGCGGGCCGACGTGGTGCTGCTGATGATCGACGCGACCACGGACATCAGCCAGGTCGACAAGAAGCTGTCGGGCGCGATCCTCGAGCACCACAAGCCCTGTGTGATCGTGTTGAACAAGTGGGACCTGGTGGCGGCGAAGCTGAACACCGAGGAGTACCTGGACTACCTGACGGACATGCTCAAGGGCATGGACTACTGCCCGGTCGTGTTTGCCAGCGCGCTGAACAACGATCACGTGACCGAGGCGGTGGAGATGGCGATGACGCTGCACGAGCAGTCATCGGCGCGCGTCGGCACGGGCGAGCTGAACGGCGCGGTGAAGAAGATCCTCGAGAAGCGCGGCCCGTCCTCGAAGCTGGGCAAACGCGTGAAGATCTACTACGTCACGCAGCCGGAGACGAACCCGCCGACGGTGGTGCTGTTTGTGAACGACCCGGACCTGTTCACGCCGCAGTATCAGCGGTACGTGATCAACAACTTCCGCGAGATGCTGCCGTGGACGGAGGTGCCGATCAAGCTGGTGATCCGGGGCCGATCGCGCAAGGATATCGGCACGGAGGAGCCGCTGGTGGAGCTCTGATCGCGACGATTTTCCAGGCCGCCGACAAAAATAAAGAGAAAACTCATCCTGCCGATCCGTGTTGGTTATAATGCGATGCAGGTTTTTTATCACTCCAGACAGGGGTACGGACATGAGAATGACAAGGAATATCGTGTGGGTCATGACGGCGGTCTTCGGCGTGGGTTCGGTGGCGCTGGCCGACGGCCCGCCCCGGGGCTACTGGGGCAAGGCCGAGCAGTGGAAGACACACGGCCAGATGGTCGGCAAGCCCATGCCGGCGCTGAAGCTGTCGCACTGGATGAACAGCAAGCCGCTGACGGCCAAGGACCTGAAGGGCCAGATCGTGGTGGTCGATTTCTGGGCCACGTGGTGCGGGCCGTGCATCCGTGCGCTGCCGCACAACAACGACATGATGGACAAATACGAAGGCAAGGGTGTGACGATTCTGGCGGTGTGCGGATCGAGCCGGGGGCAGGAGAAGATGCCCCAGACGGTGGAGAGGCTGAATCTTCGTTTCCCCGTGGCGCGTGACGCGTCGCAGGTCTCGGCCAGGGCGTGGAAGGTGATGTGGTGGCCGACTTACGCGGTGGTGGACCGCGCGGGGATCGTGCGCGGGATCGGCCTGCGGCCGGACGCGGTGGAGCCGCTGGTTGACAAGCTGCTCAAGGAGCAGCCCTATGATCCCAGCGCTTCGAGCGAGCTGCCCCGCCGCTGGTTCGAGGGCAACGACAAGCAGCGCGAGCGCCTGGCACCGCTGGAATCGACTCCCGGTTCTCCCCCGCCGTTGCGGGTTGAGCAGTGGATCAACAGCGAGGCGATGAACCTCGAGGACCTCGAGGGCAAGGTGGTCGTGCTGGACTTCTGGGCTACTTGGTGCGGTCCGTGCATCCGCAGCATCCCACACAACAACGAGCTGTACGAGAAGCACAAGGAAGACGGCCTGGTTATCATCGGCATCACCCACAAGAGGGGCGGTGAGAAGATGGCGGCTTCGGCCGAGGAGCATGGGATCGAATACCCGATCGCGCTCGATGCCGAGGGCCTGACCAACAAGGCATATGTGGTGAACGGTTTCCCGGATTACTACATCATCGATCGTGCGGGCAACCTTCGCATCGCTGACTGCGCCAACGGCTCGGTCGACGACGCGATCGAGGCGCTGCTGGCCGAGCCGGTACCCGGCGAAGAGGATGAAGCCGCGGAAACGGAAGAGGCCGAGGCCGAGACGGCGGCCGAGTGATACATCTGTTTCATAAAAACAAGGAGCCGCCCGTCGTGGGCGGCTTTTTTTCTTGTTTCCTTTCAGAAAACCGCGGGCATGCCCGGGGAAATCTGTTGCGCGATCGTTTGGATTGGGATCAGAACGGGAGGATGTCGCCGTCTTCTTCGTCGTCGAACAGATCGCTGAGACGGTGGTGGATGCTGATGACCTTGATCAGGTGGTCGGCCAGCAGCGGCGCCATGGCCTCGATCAGGTCGACGTGTTCGGGGTCGAACGGTTCGTTGACGTCGCGGTCGAGCATGAGCGACGCGAGCACCTCGCCGTCCTCGTCGCGGCAGGGCGCGGCGATGACCTCGGAGTTTTCCAGCCAGCGGTTGTCGGCGTCCAGCCAGTCATGGAGTTGATCGGATTCGAAGTGGACCACGCCCTCGGTCTCTGCGATGAGGGGGGCGATGTGGGTGGCGATCTGATCGGTGTAGACCTTGTGGGATTGCTTGTCGTGTGAGTAGTTGACGTAGCCGCCGACGGTGAAGCCGCCGCCGGGATTGGGCAGGAAGAGCACGGCGTTGGTCGGGCCGACCCTGTTGACGATGAACTCGAGGGTGCGGCGGATGACCTGTTCGAGGTCGAGCTCGCCCTGCAGGTCGGCGCGGAGGTCGCTGGTGATCTCCATGCTCTGCATCTGGTTGGCCAGCTCCTGGTAGGCGATGACCAGGTCGTTGCAGAGGATGTCGACCTGTTGGGTGATCTCGTGGCGGGCCTTGTTCAACTGCTTACAGAGGGTGCGCAGGCGGTCGAGGCGCTGGTCGCGTCGGAAGGCCTTGTGCTGTCGGCGCAGCGCGTCGGTGACGCGTGTGGACAGGTCGTCGTTGTCGAGGGGCTTGGTGATGAAGTCGACGGCGCCGGCGCGGATGGCGTCGACGGCGCGCTCGGTGGTGGCGTCGCCGGTGATGAGGATGGAGCGTGTGAGGGGGTGGGCGTCGCGCACGCGGTTGACGATATCGATGCCGTTGCCGTCGGGCAGGGAGATGTCGACGAGGCAGAGGTCGATCGATTCAGTGGAGAGGGTGAGTTCGGCTTCGGTGGCGTTGGCGGCGTGGAGGATGGTGCGTTTGGGTTGATCGATGATGCGCGCGATGACCTCGCGGATGTTGGGATCGTCATCGATGATGAGCACACTCTGAGGCGGGCACGACGTCGCGACGGCCGGTCGCGTGGTATCGGTCTCATGGGTGGGTATCGACGACACGGTTTTCTCCGTTTTCCTCCGCCGATGGCTTGGCCGGTATGGCGTGGTCCATCGGCTTTTCCGATTCGGCGACGATCGGCAGGAGGATCGTCGCGGTGGTTCCGTGATCGGGCTGACTGATCAGCTCGATGCGTCCGCCGATCGATTCGACGAAGCGCTGTGCCCGGGCCAGGCCGAGGCCTGGTTGGCGTCCGGCGGGCTTGGCCGAGAAGAACGGATCGAACGCGTGTTCGAGTGTGTGGGCATCCATCCCCACGCCGTCATCTACGACCTTTAGGATTAATCGGTTGTCGAGGGGGTCGACTTGGGTGGCAACTTTGACGCCGTTGCGAGGATTTGCCTCGTAGGCGTTGAGCATGAGCTCGCTGATGGCGGCGGCGAGGTGTTGTTTATCGGTACGCAGGGGCGGCAGCTTCTCCGGCGAGTTGAAACGCAGGGCGGGGAGCTTGGGGTTGCGCTTGCGCATGAGCTGGACGGCTTCCTGCATGACGTCGTCGATGGAGACGGCGCGGATCTGGGGCTGGGGCGGCTCGGCGAACAGGTGCAGCGCGGTGATCATGTCGGAGAGCTTCTGGCTCTGCTCGAAGATCTGGGCCGCGGCCTGCTGGTCCTTTGAGCCCTTGGACAGGTGCATGGCCAGCAGCTGTGCCCGGCCGGAGATCACGGCCAGGGGGTTGTTCATCTCGTGTGCGGCGCCGGCGGCCATCTCCCCGAGGCGCGCCAGCGAGCGGTGACGCAGCAGCGAGTCCTGCGTCTCGGTCAGCACGCGGTTGGACTCGGCCAACTGCTCGCTGAGCCGGCGTGCGCCCTCGTGCTGGGTGGCAGAGCCGACGGACGAGCCCCACGTGTAAGCCAGCGCGTCGAGTTCTTCGTCGGGCGGGAGGGTTTGTTGGTCGTGGACAATGACCGCGGCGGTGCCCCAGGCGCACGGCAGCGCCAGCAGGCGCAGCTTGCGCAGGTCGGCGAAGCCCATCAGGTAGTCGCTGAGCCAGGGCAGGACGGCCATCCAGTCGACGGGCAGGTCGTTGCTGCGCGTGAGGTTGGTCAGCTGATCGACGCCGGGCGGCGGCTCGACCAGCTCGCTGCGCGTGACGTTGCCGTCGGTGTTGTACTGGTTGATCTGCCACTCGGTCTGACCGGAAGGCTGATAGATCATGGCGTAGGTGCCGACGCCGAGCGAGGCGTTGGCGCTGGAGATGACGGCGGCCATGACGTCGCCGAGACTGCGGGCGCTGCTGGCGGCGTTGGCGTGGAAACGCGTGACGGACTCGATGGCCTTGGTCTGACGCGTGGCCTTGCTGCGGTGGTTCTCCAGGCGCGTGTTGAGCCGGCCCAGCACGTCATTGGCGGACATGATCGAGTCGAGGAAGACGCGACTGGTGGGCGTTTCGGCCAGGCCCAGGGCCTTGGTGCGGTTTTCCAGCTCCTCGATGATGCGCTCGGCGGCGGTGGCGACGCGCGTGGGATCGAGGCCCATCTGTTCGGCGCGCGTGGCGACGTCGTCGGCGAACTGATAGTTGCCGCTGTAGCCGATGTGTTGCTTGCGGACGACCAGGTCGGCCAGGCCCACCAGCGCGATCATGCGTTTGTGTTCGACGTCGGGCAGCGAGCGGAACGGGCTTTCGTAGAGCCAGAAGCAGTCGCACAGCAGGTGCGGCAGGTTCCATTTTTCCGCGAGGCGCTTGCCGGCGGTGTGGTGGTCGATGCCGAGGATGCGCCGCTCGATCTCGGCGATGTTGGCGTTGGTCTGTTCGGTGAGTTCGATGACGCGCTGGTAGCTCTTGGGCAGGACGTGTTCGAGGGCGAGCTTGCCGATGCCGTGGAGCAGGCCACAGACGAAGGCCTCGCCGGCGTCGAGGTCGTGCATCTCACGGTGCTGGTCGGCGATGAGCTCGGCGGCGATAGCGGTCGCCAGGCAGTGTCGCCAGAAGGCGGGCCGGCTGAAGCGGGCCAGGTCGTCTTCGCCGGGTTCCGGGTCGTCGCTGAACGACTCGAACACCTTGATCGACAGCACGGCGTTGCGGATGGTTTCGAAGCCGAGCAGGACGACGGCCTTGTCGATGGTCAGCGCCTGCGACTTGGCGGTGACCGAGGCGTTCTTGCAGAGCGCGAGGATCTTGGCGGTCAGCGAGGGGTCTGCCTTGACGGTCTCGATCACCTCCTGCGCAGCGGAGCCCTCGTCGCTGGTCAGCTTGAGCAGCTTCATCGCCACGACGGGCAGTGTGGGCAGCGACTCGACCTGCTCGAGGATCAGTTCGATGCGGCGAGCGGAGGTTGGATCGGCGGTGTTCATGGGGATAGATGTCGGTGTGGCGCGCGGGTTTCGGGGCCGAGGCCCGATGGGAGGCGCGCCGCCGACTTAGATCTCTAGCAGCTCGTTGATGCGTGACATGAGCCGTTCGATGTTGAAGGGCTTCTTCACGAAGTCGTCGGCGCCGGACTGGAGCAGGTCGTCGATCTCGTCCTGGTTGACGACGCCGGAGACGATGATGATCTTCATGTTGGCCAGCACGGGGTTGTCGCGTGCGGTGTTGCAGACGACGTTGCCGTTCACGTCGGGCAACATGTAGTCGAGGATCATCAGGTCGGGTCGGAACTGTTGGCTGAGGATGCCCGCGTCGTAGCCGGTGCTGGCGGTGCGGACGTCGAAGCGTCCGTCGCGTTCGAGCACGTCGACGAACAGCTCGACGATCTGCTCGTCGTCGTCGACGACGAGGATGCGTTTCTTGCTGGACTCGAGCCGATCGAGCGGGATGCTGTTGTCCTTCATGAAGCGGATGAGTTCTTCACGGGGGATGCGCCGAAAGCGGCTTCCGGGCACACGGAAACCGGTGAGTCGGCCGGCGTCGAAACAGCGGATGATCGTCTGCTGCGATACCTGACAGATCTCGGCGGCTTCGCCGGTCGTGAAGACTTGCTTGTTTCTCAACTCGCTGCTCGCTGCACTTCCACTGTCGGTCATGGCGGACCTCGCTCCACCATTATGGTGGCATTGTAGATTGTTCAGCCAGAAAGGTCGACCTATCTTGGCTAAAATACCTACTTTTACATCGGGTCCGCGATTCGGTTACTTAATGCGTCCTTTGCTGAAAGGGGCGGTTGTCCGCAATCGGCCGATGGTGCCGGGCAGTGGAGGGCTCCAAATGATGAAAGGGTTCTGGTGTCGTCCACGGCGATTGTTATCGGCATGTCGATCGCCAGCCGTGCAGTTCGGCAGCTATTGCGCCGAATCGAGCCGTGCGAGTGGGCGTGGGCCAATCAATAGCGAGTAGCGCAAGGCGTGCGCTACACCAAATCAGGGGGTATTCGTAATGGGGGATCGAGAAGCGGACTGAGTGGCGCAAGACCTGCGCAGCTTAGCTGTTCTTGGCTTCCCAAGCCGCTTTGCGCTCGAGCTTCTCACCGAGGCGTTTCTTGGTGATGGTCTTGAGGGCCTGTAGTCGCTTGAGCAGGGCGGTGACCGTCTCGATGCGATCGATCGGCGGGGGCTCGTTGCTGCGCATGCGGTCGAGCTTGGCCTGGACGCGAGCGATCTCGGTCTCGGTCGTGGCGAGCTTGGCTTCGAGTTGCACGATGTTCATGCCGTGGATCTTGGCCAGCGCGGGGCTGGGCTCACCGAGGAACATCGGGGGCTCCTTGGGAGCGCCGCCGCGGTGTCCGCCGCCACCGCCTCCGCCGCCGCCACGGGGTCCGCGACCACCACCGCCGCCTCCGCCGCGTCGCGGCCTGTGAGAGGGGCGTCCGGAACCCGATCGATTAAACTGACGTCCTTCGTTCATATCCAACCCATTTGCGAGATTTGTGTTGACTCTCCAGGATTTTCCCGCGGCTCACGCATTGTGACCGATCCAGCGGACGAATCAAGTCCAATCCCGGTGTTCCGTGTTTTATCTTGTTTAACGCAGTTCGACGGACCAGTAAGCGTTATCGAGAAATGCCTGCCAGCAGGCGTATTTATCCAGTCCCATCCGCATGGAGATCATGGGGTTGCGACGGGGCTGTGCGGGTTTGATCAGGGGTTTCATGCGGGCCTGTTGGGGGGTTCGGCCGCCCTTCTTGCTGTTGCATTTGACACAGGCGCAGACGAGGTTTTCCCAGGTGTTGCCGCCGCCTTGGCTGCGGGGGATGACGTGGTCGAGGCTGAGCTCGCTGGTGGGGAAGCGTTTGCCGCAGTACTGGCACGTGCTGCGGTCGCGGGCGTAGATGTTGCGTCGGTTGAGCTTGACGGACTGCTTGGGCAGTCGGTCGTAGCCGAGCAGCCGGATGATCTTGGGCACGGCGATGTGGAGACGGACGGTGCTGACAAAGTCGGTGTGTTCGTCGAACTGGTCGCGGTACTCGCTGAGCTCGGTCCACGAGTCGAAGTCGTAGGAGAGGTACCGGCCGTCCTCGATGTTGATCACTTCGGCGAGGTTGCGGCACAGCAGGCTGAAGGCGCGGCGGGCGTTGATGACGCGGACAGCCATGTAGTGCTTGTTGAGCACTAGCACGTTGGCGTTCAAACCGGAGGTTGTCGCGATCATCGATCACCTCCCGCCACGTCGGCGTCTATGAGATGTTATCGGTCAGATGTGGGGGTCGCAACATTTGTATTTGCGTAACATTACGGCGGATGAGCGAGTCAGGTATCGCGCACAGAAAAAACGTGTGAATATGGGACGGGTTTGAGTGTTTTGTGATTGCGATGTGGGGTGTGTCAGGCGACGGGTTGCATGAGTTCGATGAGGTTGCCGAACGGATCGCGACACTTGAGGCGCGTGTAGTTGGGCAGGGGGATGTCGATCTTGCAGTGCACGCCGGCCTTGGTCAGCGCGACCTGCCAGGCGTTCAGATCGTCGATGGTGTAGGAGACGTGTGCCTTGGTGTGGCTTCGGTGGGCGAAGTCTTCGGTGCCGATGTGCAGCCGCAGCGATCCGACGCGGCACCACAGCCCGCCGTTGGGTTTGAGCGCGTCGGGTTTTTCGATCTCTTCAAGCCCGAGCAGGTCGCAGTAGAAGGCGCGCGCCTGTGCTTCGGCGCCGGGGGGGATGGTGATGTGCGCATGGTTGAGTTCGACGATCTTCATGGGTTTGTTGCTTAGTGACGGAAGTGACGTCGGCCGGTGAACAGGAGGGTGACGCCGGCGTCGTTGCAGGCGGCGATGGTTTCATCGTCGCGCTTGGAACCGCCGGGTTGGACGATGGCGCGGACGCCGGCGGCGATGAGCGTGTCGGGTCCGTCGCGGAAGGGGAAGAAGGCGTCGGACCCGGCGATGGCGCCCTGCGCGCGATCGCGGGCTTTGTCGATGGCGATGCGGCAGGAGGCGAGGCGGTCCATCTGACCTGCGCCTGCGCCGACGAGCATGTCGTCGTTGACGAGGCAGATGGCGTTGCTCTTGAGGTGTTTGACGATGATCATCGCGGCGACGGCGCCGGTGAGCAGGTCGCCATCGGGCGTGGGGCCGGCGGCGTGTGTCCACTCGTCGGTGTTGAAGGGCGCCAGGTCGCGGTCCTGTACGAGCAGGCCGCCGGTGATGCGCTTGATGTCGTTTTCCTGCGGGTCGCGCAGGGCGGGAGCGGGCAGGGCGCCGGTCTCGAGGATGCGGACGTTTTTCCAGCGCTGCTGGAGCAGCTCGAGGGCGTCTGCGTTGTAGGCGGGCGCGATGATGACCTCGAGGAACTTCTGTCCCTCGGTGATCTTCTCGGCGGTGGCGGCGTCGACGGTGCGGTTGAGAGCGACGATGCCGCCGAAGGCGGCGAGGGGATCGCCGTCGTAGGCGCGGGCGAAGGTGTCGGCCAGGTCACCGCCGATGGCAAAGCCGCAGGGGTTGGCGTGCTTGATGACGCTGACGGCGGCGTGCTGGTCGGGATCGATTTCTTTGACCAGTTCCAGTGCGCCGTTGGCGTCGTAGAGGTTGTTGAAGCTGAGTGCCTTGCCGTGCAGCTGGTTGGCGGCGGCAACGGAGGGTTCGGTGCTGGCGGGGTCCTTGTAGAGCGCGCCCTGTTGGTGCGGGTTTTCGCCGTAGCGCAGCTCGGTGGCGTCTTTTTCCAGTCGCATGACCAGGTGGTCGGGCGTGGCGCCGCCGAAGCGGGCGCGCATCCATTCGCTGATGGCGGTGTCGTACTTGGCGGTGCGAGCGAAGGCGGCGAGTGCGAGGTTCTTGCGGGTTTCCAGCGAGGTGGAGCCGCCGGTCTTTTCCAGTTCGTTGACGAGGCTGTCGTATTGCTTGGGGCTGGTGACGACGGCGACGAAGCGGTGGTTCTTGGCGGCGGAGCGGATCATGCTGGGGCCGCCGATGTCGATGTTCTCTATGGCGTCTTCTTCGGAGACGTCGGGGTTGGCGACGGTCTGCTCGAAGGGGTAGAGGTTGACGCAGACCAGGTCGATGGCCTCGATGCCGTGTTCGTTCATGGACGCGACGTGCCGATCGTTGTCGCGCAGGGCGAGCAGTCCGCCGTGCACGCGGGGGTGCAGCGTCTTGACGCGGCCGTCCATCATCTCGGGAAACTCGGTGACGGCGTCGATGGAGACGACGTCGAGGCCGGCCTGTTCCAGTGCGCGTGCGGTGCCGCCGGTGGAGATGATGGTCACGCCGAGGCTGGCGAGCTTGGTGGCGAAGGGGACCAGGTCGGTCTTGTCGGACACGGAGATGAGTGCTCGTTTGATCTTGACAGCGTCGCTCATGGTATGAACCGTCCTTGCGTATCGAATAACCTCGGAGGCGTGATGTGGGGGTCACGTCTCACGGATGGGGAAGGTGTAGGTTAACATTTTTTCCGGCACAGCGCGGGCCGAGCTTGAGCAGTCGCCCGTCATTGTGAACGAGGTAGACGTCGTCGCCGGTGGTTTGACCGTAGGCGACGCGATCGGCGCGGAAGAAGGCGATGCGCTGGATGGTCTTGCCGGTCTCGAAGTCGAGCTCGGTAAACATGTTGCCCTTGAGCAGGTAGAGGCGGTCGCCCTTGAGGCGGACGGGTTGGGCGGCGGTGTCGGCCCACCAGATCTCTTGACCGGTCTGTGCGTCGAGCGCGACGAGGCCGCGGTCGGGCACCTGGAGCAGGACGCGGTTGGCGAAGGCGACGGCGGGCGTGTCCAGCGGGCGTTCTGCGATGAAGGACCATCGCACGTCGCCGGTGGTGTGGTCGAATGCGTAGAGCTTCTGGTCGTTGCTGGGGATGTACAGGAGGCTGTCGCGGAGCAGGGGTTGTGCGGTGATGCGTGCCCACGGGGGCTGGAAGCGGCGCCAGATGAGTCGGCCGGTCGAGGCGTTGATGGCGGCGACGGTGCCCTGGGCGTCGGTTGCGATGACGTTGCTGCCGTCTCGGATGACCGGCGCCATGGTGGAGCCTGCGAGCTGGTAGCGCCAGCGGACGATGCCGGAGTTGAAGGACTGGCTGTAGACCAGGCCGGTGGGCGTGCCGGTGATGAAGTGGTTGTTGATGAGCAGGGGTGTGTCCTGCGCCATGTTGGCCAGCGACATCTCGCGATCGGTCGAGCCGTCGGTGAGGCGGAGGCGGTAGGCCTTGGCCTCGGAGCAGATGACGAGGAACGCGCCGTCGATGCTGGGCAGGGTGAGGACCTCGGAGGCGGTGCCGAGCTGGCGTCGCCAGCGCGCCTGGCCGGAGTTGGCGTCGAGGAGCGTGACGAGGTTGTTGGATTCGACGACAGCCAGCAGGTTGTTGGGCAGGGGGGTGATGCTCTGGATGCTGGAGGTGGGCGGGACGGTGAGGTTCACCTGCCAGTGGATGCGGTAACCCAGCGCGGCGGCGGCGCTGGGATCGGTGAGCAGTTGGTTGGGGTCTTCGGGGTTCTCCGGCTCGCGCGTGATGTAGGGCAGGTTGAGTCCCTGGATGTCTTCATCTACGGATTCGATGCCCCGGTTGATGTCCTGGTCGAGCGAGTCGAGTGACTTGCCGATGCCGCTGATGATGTTGCCGGGATCGAGGGGCCCGAGCAGGGCGTCCTTGTTCTCGGAGTTTTCGTTGGAGCAGGCCGCGAGCGTGATGACGAAAGCGGTCAGCGTTGCGGAAAGGATCAACTTCTGGGTCATGCCTCGATCTCCTGATCGCGGATCGGTTCGAGGTAGCTGGAAAGGTCTACCTCGTAGTGTTCTTCGAGCTCGCGCATCTGCGCGATGCGCTGCAGGTCATCCTCGATGCGGTTGGCGAGCTTGAGGATGTAGGGGCGTCCGTTGAGTCGGTTTTCCAGGTCGAGGACCATCGGTCGCCAGTGGCCTGAGTACAGGTCGCGTTTGAGCACGAGCAGCAGCGCCTGCTCTGCGGTGAGCCGGTCCATGAAGCGCCTTAGCGGTTCTGGTAGACGGTCGATTGTCGGCAGAACCTGTACGCCCATGGGGCCTCCACGCGGGGTGCAAGTATCGTGCCCAGCGTGTTTTGGGTCAAGCAAACGCGGGCTGGGGGGCGTCGGGGAGGTTTTGCAGGGTCGAACGCATGACGCGACGGTAGTTGGCTTCGAGTTTGTCGGCGATGACGGCGCGGTTGGAGTGGGAGCGCATGATGGCGCGGCTGACCTGTCGCCAGTCCGTGGCTTTGCAGTGCCAGGTGGTCCAGACCGGGTCGATCGGGTCGGTGGGCAGGTCCTGGATGGCGAGGACGGGGACCTTGGCCAGCGCGGCCCAGATGGCGGTCCACTGCCAGCGGTGTGCCGGGCCGTGCACGAAGACCATGTCGCAGGCGGGCAGGGTGTTCCATGGCTCGTTGGCGTGTTCGTAGTGGATGAGGTTCTCGTGGAGGTCGAGGTCTTTCATCATCTGTCGCGCGGGGAGCATGCGTCGGGCGTCGGGGTGGATGAGGAATCGGACGGGGCGTTGCTGGTCGGTCATGAGGCCGATGAGTTTGATCAGGCCGCGTGTGTCGGTGTGTTCGATGCGGTCGGCGGTGAGGAGGATGAGCATGTCGCGGTCGGGCACGCCGAGTCGTTGGCGGAGGGGCTGGCGGTGTTCGGGGTTGTAGCGGGTCGGGTCGATGAGGATGGGGGTGGCGGGGCCGTAGACGGTGGTGGTGTTTTTGACGGCGCGTTTGACCAGGCCGTGGGAGAGATCGGACCAGGCGGTGACGGTGTCGAACGGTCCGTGTTGGTTGAACCAGCGGCGCAGCGAGATCCACCGCAGGGGTGACCGGGTCTGTGAGATGGGCAGGGTGTGGAAGTTGTTGAGGCCGACGGCGTGCGCGGTGGCGCCGCGCCCGAGGATCAGGGCGCGTGAGTCGGACCCGTCGGCGACGAGGCGGTCACGCATGCGGGCACCGGCCACGGGCGCCGCGCAGAGTTGGGCGTCATCGATGACGTGGAGAGTGGGCATGGGTCAGGGTTAGTTGGGCAGGCCCTCGCCGGGCTGAGGGGGTGTGTGTTCGTAGAAGAGCTTGGCGACCTCTGCGGCGAGCTGGTCGGCGAGCTGTCGGGAGACGATGTTGTCGGTGGTGCCGCTGGAGCCCTCCATGGATCGGTAGAACTGGCGGGTGACGACGGGGTAGCCGGCGGTGGTGTGGGTGGGGAACAGGCGTTTTCCGCTGGCGACGTCGACGACCTTAACGCGGACCTCGGCGACGGGGCGGTAGATGGCGTTGTCTTCGGAGAGCTGGAAGGACTGGACGACGATGTAGATGACCTGCTCGGCGCCGACCTGCCGGCCGATCTTGTCGATGGGCCAGTTCTCCGGGTGGGTGTGGTAGTCGGGGGTCTGTGTGATGAAGCGGTTGAGGACGGTGGTGGGGATGATCTGGCTGACGACCTGTTGATCGGTGAGGTGGTCGCTGACGCGGCCGGCGATGCGCGGGGCGAGGTCGGGTGTGGGCAGCTTGCCGAGTGGGTCTTCGACGAGGACGAGCGTGGCCCGTTCTTGCGGTTCGTAGGCGGCGGGGATGTTTTGCTCTCCGGCGATGACATCGGCGACGTAGCCGACGGTCTCGCAACCGGTCGCGACGAAGAGCGTGATGGCCAGCGCCACCAGCGTCGGCATCGATCGGGAGGGATTCATCATTGACGCTCCTGGGTGTGGTCGTAAAACCGGCGGCCCACGGATGCGGCGAAGCGGTCGAGCATGCCCTTGCGGATGGTCACCTCCTGCACGTCGGGCACGGGCACGGGCTCCTTGGGATAGGTGACCTGGCTGATCGTCTCGTAGACGAAGTCGTCGGGGTTGGGCCCGTCGGTCTCGGCGACGTAGACGGCGGTGGAGACCTGGCCCTGGTAGATGGTGTTGTTGCCGGGCTCGGTGGTTCGGTACTCGTTGAGTTCGACGATGATCAGACGCGTGACGCCGAGCTGTCGTGCGATGTTGCTGGCGCGATCGGTGGGCCAGTAGATGTTGCGGACCTGGTACTCGTAGCACTGGCGGGGATCGACCATGCGGACGCCGGGCACGTGGGCGGCCAGGTCGTTGGACAGGGCGGCGCCGACTTCGAGCGGGGCCTGGGGGTATCGGAGCAGGATGTTGCGGTCGGTGTTGACCAGCACGGCGACGGTCTGGTTCTGCAGGCCGAAGTACTCGGCGG
>JANQJT010000305.1 GCA_028281485.1 Phycisphaeraceae bacterium | reverse complement strand
CGCGCGCGGCGCCGGTTCCAGCTTCATCGCCATCCGCATGACCCACGCGATCGCGCGCTGCACCGCGGGGGGGAAAGAGGATTTCTTCACACTCACGCCGAGCACGCGCGCGATGCCGACCAGGCCGAACAGGACGATGATGACGCCGGCCATGATCGCCGCGAAGCGGTGCAGGCCGACCAGCGTGCCGCCGTGATCAATCGCGATGCCGATCGCGCCGCAGATCGCGCCCAGCAGCGCGTAGGTCACCAGGCGACCGAGGTGGTAGCTCACGTTGAGCAGCCAGCGGCGGGGCGTGTCGGGCTTGTCGGCGCCGACCGCGAACGCCACGAACACGCCGCACATCCCTGCGCAGTGCACCGAGCCGGCCAGCGACGCGACGAGAACCAACCACAATTGATGCGTGTCCATCAAGGGCCTACTCCATCCGCCATTGGCCGATGAACTGCTGGTCGCGCCAGAGGAAGACGTCTTCGCCGCGTTCGGCACGCAGGTCGAACAACCACTTGCCGTCCTGTTTCATGCGTGCCGGGGCGCGGTACTGTCCCGGTGCGATCTCGGTGAACTCGAGGGCGCGCGGTCGCGAGGCCTCGGTCGGGTGCAGCGTCGTGCCGGCGATCTGCGCCCCTTCGATCGGCTGGTTGTCTGAGTCGGCCAGCGTGATCACCACGTAGCGCTGCTTCATCGCGTCCGGTTCGGTGGCGGTCAGCGCCAGCGTCCAACCCAGCTCATCGGAGGCCTTCTGCGCGGCGACCTGATCGTCCCACGCCAGCGCCTTCTGGTACGCGTCGGGTTCCACGGCGAACGACTTGTCACTCGTCGCGTAGTACAACGCCGCCATGCACAGAACGATCTGCACACCCAGCAGCGCCACCACCAGCAGCGGCCACTGACCACCGCGTGCGAGGAAGCCCTTCGGAGCGGTCTGGTTCACTTCGTTCATGGGGTTGCTCCGGTGTTGAACGGTCCGAGTATCTTACGCTGAATCTGCTGGTCGAAGCGATTCCCGTCGGTGATGCGCAGCGTGATGACGGCGTAGCCGTCGCTGAACACACCGGGCTCGGCATCGATGATCAGGCCGGTTTCTTTCATCTCGCCGCCGCCCACGGTCATGGGCTGCTCGGTCATGCGGGCGGTCACGCGCGGCTCGTCTACCACCGACACCGCGTACACCCGTTCGGTCTCGGTGCGGTTGGTGATCTCGATAAGAAGACGGTTGGTGATCAGTCCGTCGTTGACCACGAACTGCGCGGCGTTGTTGTGCATCTTCATGATGTGCACTTGGGCGGCTTCGCGGGTGGCGAGCTTCGCGGCCAGCAGCGTCAGCACGATCGCCAGGATCGCGGGGTAGAGGACGACGCGTGGCCGGACGACGCGGCGGTCGCCGTCTTCCATCGCCGCCTGCGAGCTGTAGCGGATCAGGCCGCGCGGCCGATCGATCTTGTCCATCACCGTGTCACACGCGTCGATGCATTGCGCGCAGCCGATGCACTCGAGCTGCAGACCGTCGCGGATGTCGATGCCCGTCGGACACGTGATCACGCACATCTTGCAATCGATGCAGTCACCGGTGTCGTCGCTCTTTTTCTTGCCGCGCGGCTCGCCGCGTTTGCGGTCGTAACCCACGATCAGGCTGAACCGGTCCAGCAACACCGACTGCAACCGCCCGTACGGGCAGGCCACGATGCAGAGCTGCTCACGGAAGTAGACGAAGTCGAACATCATCAACCCCGTCACCGCCATGACGACGAGAAACGCGACGGGATGATCGAACGGCGAGCCGAAGATCCATTGGCGCAGGTTCGCCACGCCCACGAAGTAGGCCAAAAACGTGTGCGCCAGGTAGAACGAGATGACGGCGTAGACGATGATGCGTGCCACGCGTCGCCAGCCGGCCACCGCGTGTTTGGCGGTGCCGCCGCGACCGGTCGTGCCCTCGAAGAGGCGTTCGATCGGTCGGTAGACGTATTCCATGTAGACCGTCTGCGGACACGCCCAGCCGCACCACACGCGACCGAACAGCGCCGTCAGCAGGAACACCGATACGAGGATGCTCACCATCAGCAGCGCCAGCAGCACCGTCTCGGTCGGCGCGAACGTCAGGCCGAAGAAGGTGAACTCTCGGTTGATGACGTCTAGCAGGATGGCGGGCTTTCCGTTGATGTGGATGTAGGGCAGGAGCGTGAACAGGGCGATGAGGCCGTAGGCCACGAAGCGGCGGCGTGTGAGGAAGCGGCCGGGGCTGAGGCGCGGCTTCAGCCAGCGGCGCGAGCCGTCGGCTTCGAGTGTGCTGAGCACGCGCTCCTCGGAGACGAGCAGCCGCGGTTCATGCGACGCCGGCTCGGCGGGCGGTTTGGTTGTCTGGGGCGAGGAGGTCATGGGTTACGGGTCCGAAGCGACCGATTGCGGGACTACTCGGTGGGCCACGGGTCGATCGGTTCGCCGACGGCGCCGGCCCAGCCGCGCGTCGGCAGGTTGTCGCCGCGCAGCTTCGCGACGTATGCGGACACCAGCACGATGTCGTTGGGGTGCAACTGCTTTTCCCAAGCGGGCATCAGCTGCTTGTTGGCGCCCTTGGCCACGACACGCGCGATGTCTTCCAGCTTCTTCACGTGGATGAACTTGTCATCGGTCATATTCGGAGCGGCCACGCCCGCGCCGTCAGAGCCGTGGCACTTGGCACACTGCTGTTGGAACACACTAGCGCCGCGCTTGAGCCATTTCTCGTCGGCGTGATTCATGTAGGCGAGGATCGTTTCCTGGTCGGGCTCGAGCGTGCCCAGGTCGCCGAAGAGCACCTCGATGTGCGCCGCCTGGGCCGCGTCGTACTGGCTCTCGATCGACGGGCCCACGCCCATGTGGAAGAAGATGAAGTAGAAGATGCTGAACACGAACGTGCCGATGAACAACCAGTTCCACCAGCCGGGCGTCGGGTTGTCGTATTCCTTGATGCCGTCGTACTCGTGATCGGTGAGGATGTCTTCCTGCTGGACCGGTGAGCTGGGTGAATGGGTCGTGTTGGGATCGGTGGATTCACTCATGGCCGGTTGGCTCCGTCGAGGGTCTTGTCGCCGTTGCCGGCGGCGTGGTCGATGTTGTCATCCAGCGGCAGGTTGGCCGCGTGGTCGATGTCGCTCTGCTTGCTCCGCAGCGTCATCACCAGGATCACGCCGAACACGGCGACGAAGATCACCAGCGCGATCAGGGCGAAGATCACCGAGTTGGTGGATTCGAGTACGCCTCGCAGCATCAGCGCGCTCCCACGGTCAGGGTTTCGTCGTCGGCTTCGGTCGTGGCGTCGGCCTCGCCTTCTTCATCGGGCGTCTTGGAGATGTCGTCTCCGAGCTTCTCGAGGTAGGCGATCAGCGCGATCATTTCCTTGTCGGCCATGGTCTCGGCCGCGGGGCCGCCGCCGGCTTCCAGGCGCTCGGCGATCTCCATCGCCTGACGCTTGGCGTGATCCACCACGCGGTTCATGTACTCCGGCGGGAACTTGTGCTCGGTCGGATTCAGCATGTTGGCTACCTTCATGCGCGCGGGGATCGTGTCCCAGGCGATCGTGTCGGTCGCCAGCCAGCGGTAGGGCGGCATGATCGAGTCTTCTTCGCTTCGGGTCGGGTCCATGAAGTGCAGGTAGTGCCAATACGGGTTCTTGCCGACGCTGACGTTGACGCGGTGCAGGTCCGGGCCGATGCGGCGCGAGCCCCACTGGAACGGGCGGTCGAAGATGAACTCACCGGGCTTGGAGTAGCCGCCGGTGTAGCGCACGGTCTCGGAGAAGATCGGTCGGACCATCTGCGAGTGACAGTTGTAACAGCCCTCGCGTTTGTAGATGTCGAAACCGAACCGTTCCAGCGGGCTGTACGGCGTGACGGTGGAGATGGTCGGCACGTTCGACTTGATCAGGAACGTGGGGATGATCTCAAACAGCGAGGCGACGACGACGGAGATGATGACGAAGACCGTGAACTTCAGCGGCAGCCGTTCCCAGCGCCGGTGCCAGTGACCCTGCAGCCAGACGTCGATCTTCTTGGCCAGCTCGGGGTGACCGTGTTCGCTGAGGCGCGTCTTGGGCGGCGGGGCATCGGTGTAGGCGGGTGTCAGGGCGGGCGCTTCGTGGACGGGCTCCTCGTACTTGGCGGGGCGCGACTTCCACGTCTTGTAGTAGTTGATCGCGGCACACACGACGCCGCCGATGTACAGCATGCCGCCGAGCACGCGCACGTGGTACATCGGGATGATGGCCGTGAGGGTCTGGATGAACTCGTACTTGAGGTTGCCGTTGGCGTCGAACGCACGCCACATCAGGCCCTGCGTCAGGCCCGCGACGTACATCGAGACCACGTAGAGCAGGATGCCGATCGTGCCCAGCCAGAAGTGCCACTCGGCGAGCTTCTTGCTGGCCAGCTTTGTCTGGAACAGCCGCGGCAGCAGCCAGTACATCATGCCGAACGTCATGAAGCCGTTCCATCCCAGCGCGCCGGAGTGGACGTGGCCGATGGTCCAGTCGGTGTAGTGGCTCAGCGCGTTGACGCTCTTGATCGAGAGCATCGGGCCCTCGAACGTGCTCATGCCGTAGAACGTGACGCCCACGACGAAGAACTTGAGGACGGGGTCCGCGGTGACCTTGTGCCACGCGCCGCGCAGGGTGAGCAGGCCGTTGATCATGCCGCCCCAGCTGGGCATCCAGAGCATGAGGCTGAACAGCATGCCCAGCGTGCTGGCCCAGGCCGGCAGGGCGGTGTAGTGCAGGTGGTGCGGGCCGGCCCAGATGTAGATGAACACCAGCGACCAGAAGTGGATGATGCTCAACCGGTAGCTGAACACCGGTCGGTTGGCGGCCTTGGGGATGAAGTAGTACATCAGCCCGAGGAACGGCGTGGTGAGGAAGAACGCCACGGCGTTGTGGCCGTACCACCACTGCATGAACGCGTCCTGCACGCCGGCGTAGATCGGGTAGCTGTTGATCACCGTGCCCGAGAGGATCGGCACCGCCAGGTTGTTGAACACGTGCAACACGGCGACGGTCACGATCGTGGCGATGTAGAACCAGATCGCCACGTACATGTGCCGCTCGCGCCGGTTCTTCAGCGTCATAAAGAAGTTCACACCGAAGAAGCCCACCCACACGACCGCGATCAGCAGATCGATCGGCCACTCCAGCTCCGCGTACTCCTTGCCCTGCGTGATGCCCAGCGGCAGCGTGACCGCGGCGCTCACGATGATCAGCTGCCAGCCCCAAAAGTGCAGCTTGCCCAGCAGATCGGACCACATGCGCGTCTTGAGCAGACGCTGGGTCGAGTAGTAGATCGCCGCGAAGATCGCGTTGCCCGCGAACGCGAAGATCACCGCGTTGGTGTGCAGCGGACGCAGGCGGCCGAAGCTGGTGTACTCCAGGCCCATGTTCAGGATCGGAAACGCCAGCTGCAGCGCGATCAGCAGGCCCGCGATCATGCCCACCAGGCCCCAGATCAGCGTCGCGAGCGTGAACTTACGCACAATCGCGTCGTCATAAGAAAACCGCTCAACGGCGGGGCGGGCGGGTGAATCAGCGGCGATATCGGCGGATGGGCTCTGGCTCATGGCGTTCGTACCTCTTGGCTCCCTGACGGGTCGAAACGACAGTTAGGCTTGTTCTTCGCACCGGACGGTTGCACCCGTTGCCCGATGCCGATCGCATGATATCAAAAACAGATGAACAAGTCTGGTTATATTATACAATATGGACTCATTTATCCAATAAATATTATTGTTGTGTCACGATCGTCTGCCTGTGGTGGGCAGGATCGGGTCCCAATCTTCTAAGATATTGTAAATAATGCGCTTGTGCGAGTTGTCGGGTCTGATTGGCATCGTTATATTCGATGATACACGGATCGCGATCGGCTGTCGGCGCGAGTCTGCTTTAAATGGCTGAAAACCCTCAGGATCGCTCGATGCCCCAGCCCATGTTCAGCCTGCTGACCGCCTCTTACAACGCCGCCAAGTACCTCGACGACTGGGCCGCCAGCATCCTCGCCCAGCGGTATCGCCCGCTCGAGGTGGTGTTCGTCGACGACGCCTCGACGGACAAGACCCGGAAAAACATCGACCGACTGGCCCCGGCGTTTGCCGACGCGGGCATCACGCTGCGGGCGATCCGTAATGAACAACAACTGCACTGCGCCAGCGCGTACCTGGAGGCGCTGCGGCACGCGACCGGTGAATACTTCGGCGTGCTCGACGCCGACGACATGCTCGTCGACGACGCGGTCGAGTTCATCATGCGCATCTACGATGAACACGCCTCCGCGGGCTGGGCCTACACGCAGTTCGAGTGGTACAACTCGCGCTGGAAGCCGTTGAAGAAGGGTTTCAAGTGTCAGGCGCCGCCGGCCGGTGAATCGCTGTTGTCGATGGGACTCAAGACGGTGCACACGTATTCGCACTGGCGCACGTTTTCCCGTCGCGCCGGAGACCTGGAGAGCATCTTCGAGCCCGGCGCCAAGTCGAACGTCGACAAATACATGGGCTATCGGCTCGAAGAGCTGAGCCCCGGTGTGTTTGTCGATCGCGTGTGCTACAAGTACCGTCTGGGCATCAAAAAAAGCATCACCAAATCCGAGGCGACACACAAGGGCGACGCGTGGCGACGCGTGATGGCGGAAGCTCAGCGGCGCCGTGAGGCCGAGGGGCTTGAGCCGCACCCGATCACCGAGGTCGACGCGACCTGATCACACGTTCCAAGGGTTTGTAGCCGCGAGACGATCCATGAGCGAAACGACCCGCATCCTCCTGGCCATGTGCCAATGGGACTACAACGACCGGGGACGCGGGACCAGTTTCGAGTACGAGACCTTCTATCAAGGCTTGCGCGATTGCCCGGGGATCGAGGTGCGCTTCTGCAACACGGCCACGCAGGGCTCGGCGCGCATCAAGGCCCGGCGCGTCGCGGAACTCAAACAACGGATCGAATCGTTTCAGCCCCACATCGTCTGGTCCATGTTCTCATCGCTGAAACCCGTCGACCGCGAGCTGTTCATGCGATTGAAATCGCGGCAGGACCCGGTCACGGTCAACTGGTTCGCCGACGACAGCTGGCGGTACGACGACTTCACCGTTGAGGCGAGGCGGCTATTCAACTACGCGGTGACCACCGACCGGCCCGCTTACGAGCGATGTCTGGCGGACGGTCATCGAAGTGTGATCAAGAGCCAGTGGGCCGCGAGTTGTCTGCGCGAGCCGGGTGAAGGTGCGCGTTACGCATACGACGTCAGCTTCTGCGGTCAGCCGCACACCGATCGGCGTCAGATGGTCGAACACCTGCGACGGCGCGGCATCGACGTGGCGGTCTTCGGGTACGGTTGGCGTCGGTCGTACGTGGCGCGCAAGTGGAACAGCATTCGCAAGAACCTGCGCCTGCCCTTGCCGGCGTTTTCGATGGGGCGGGTCGGTCGAGACAACATGCACCGGATCATGGCCGGCTCGAAGATCAATCTGCACTTCGCCAAGAACAGCGCCGGCTCGTTCGCCATCCACGCGCGCACGTTCGAGGTGCCTGGCGCGGGCGGGTTCCTGCTCAGCGAGTACGCGCCGGGCCTCGAGGAATACTTCGAGATCGGTCGCGAGATCGAGGTCTTCCGTGACGCCGACGAGATGATCGACAAGGTGCGCTTCTACCTGGCTCACGACCGGCAGCGCCGAGCCATCGCCCGCAGCGGTCACAAGCGCGTCGTGCGCGAACACACCTACGCCCACCGCGTCCGCGCGATCCTCGATACAATCCATCTCCACACCCGCGGCACGAAGGGCGCAGCGTCTTGAGCGGATTTGTCTGGAAAACGCGGCGATCGATCTTCAAACGCACGCGCTGGTGGTTCGACAGCTACACGCGCCTGCGCTGGCGTTTCCCGGTGCGCATGCCGCAAGGCGACGGCCGCGCCATCTCCGTGGCGATCACCACCTACAACAACATCGCCATGGCGCACGTGTCGCTGTTTCACATCTTAAGCGACCGGCGCATCGCTGAGATCGTCGTGTTGGATGACTGCAGCGATGCCGACCAGTTCGAGATGCTCGTCGAGAAGCTGCGTCCGTTTCGCGAGAAGGTGAAGCTGTTTCGGCGTGAGGTGAACCTCGGCATGCTGCCGAACAAGATTCAGGCGGTGGGGTTGTGTGAGTCGGAACGCGTGATTTTGCTTGATTACGACAACACGCTGTTGCCGGCCTGCATCGACGCGTACTTCGCGATCGACCAGTGGGAGCCTGACACGATCTACTGCCCCGGCGAGGCGTACCCGCACATCGATTTAAGAAACGAACTGGGCGACGCGACGATCGATTTCGACTGGGCCTGTGATCGCGCCCGACAGGGCCGATTCCCCAATCCGTTCTTCGACCTGGGCAACTATCTCGTGCCGCGCGACGCGTACACTCAATACATTCAGCCGCACTGGGAGTTCGTCCCTTCCGCGGCGGACTGTCACTTCGTGAACTACACCTGGCTGGGGACCGGGCACAAGTTGCACATCGTCAAGGACGCGCGATACATCCACCGCGTGCATGGGGGGAGTTACTGGTTGAATAATCAGCACCTGGCAAGTCGAACCGTCGGGCCCGTCATGCAGCGGTTCCGTGACGGACAAAGACCCGATGTCGAATCGATGCGCAACGATTTTGAATACCGGCCCGGCGAATGGGTCGAACCGGTTCGTGTGCCGCTGGATTAACCGCTGCGTCTTCGGTTACGGGGCGGGTTGTTCGAGGATGTATTCCTTCTCGTAGGCGCGGTACTTGCCGCGCAGCCAGCGGTTGGAGTTGAAGAAGGTAGGGGTGCCTTCGAGGTTGGCTTCCCACTGGCCGAGCTTGAACTTGAGTTCGCGTGCCTTCTCGGGCATCTCAAGCAGGAGGTTGTTCTGTTCCTGCGGGTCCTCGGCGATGTTGTAGAGGAACGGCAGGTCGTGGCGTGTGACGATGAGTTTCCAGTCGCCGTCGCGGATCGCGGTGCCGCGGAACACGGCTCGGAAGTAGAGCGTGTCGTGGGGACGGGCGTCGGCGTCCACCTTGTTCTGGAAGAAGGGGAAGAGGTTGACGCCGTCCAGGCCGTTCTCGGGGTGGGCGGCGTCGAGGTCGAAGTCGGCGGGGGCGTCGGGGGATTGGATGGCGGCGAGGATCGTGGGCAGCAGGTCCAGCGTGGAGACGGGCTGGTGGTAGCGTGCGCCCGGTTCGATGTTGCTGGGCCAGCTGATCATCATCGGGACGCGCATGCCGCCTTCGAGGAAGTTCGACTTCATGCCGCGGAACGGCGCGTTGATCGAGGCGTTCGCCTCGCAGGGGCCGCCGTTGTCGTTGGTGAAGATGATGACGGTGTTGTCGAGTTGGCCGGTTTCTTCGAGGGTCTTGTAGATCTTACCGATGTTCTGATCGAGGCAGTCCTGCATGGCCAGGTAGGTGCGGCGACGTTGGTTCTCGATGTGCGCGTACTTGGCCAGGTCCTCTTCCTTGGCCTGCATGGGGGTGTGCGGCGTGTTGTAACCGAGGTAGATGAACCAGGGCTGGTCGCCGTGATCCTTGGTCATCCAGTTGATCGCGTCCTGCGTCCACCAGTCGGTGAGGTAGGGCACGTCGATCTTGGTGACGGGCCCGCCGTTGAGCTTGAGGCGGTTGCGTTCGGCTGTGGGCCAGTAGGTGTGGTTGCCGCCCATCCAGAACGCGTGGTCGAAGCCGCGTGCCTCGGGTCGCATGCGGTCGGATTCGCCGACGTGCCACTTGCCGATCATGGCGGTGGCGTAGCCCTGCTCCTTGACGTACTCGCTCATCACCTTGACGTTGGGATTGATGCCGATGTATTCGGCGTTGTAGATCTCGCCGAACTCGTTCCAGTTGTGTTCGGCGCCGAAGCGTTGCTGGTATCGGCCGGAGACCAGGCCGCAGCGCGATGGCGCACAGACCACGCCGGTGACGTAGGCCTGCTCGAAGTAGACACCGGTCTCGGCGATGCGATCGATGTTGGGGGTTTTGACCTGCAGCGAGCCGTTGTAGCTGATGTCGGCGTAGCCCATGTCGTCGGTGAGGATCAACAGGACGTTGGGCCGATCGGCGGCGTAGGCGGCTTGTGACGTGAGAACGAAAACAAACGCCAGCGTTGTGGCGACGAAGAGCAACCTGATCGATCGAGGCATGAGCTTCCTCCTGGCTGTTGTCGTTAGAACCGGTGGTATAGCCGCAAAGACGACCGAAAACAACGGAATATGACAAATCATGCGCATCTGGCGTCATGCCGGATGCGTTTTGCCGCTTTTTTCGCTGAATCGAAGAGGGATTTAGGTCAGGGCTTTGTTTATCGATGGGCCCATCACGCGGCGCGGGTGGCGGCGACGTATGAGCTGTCGCAGAGCCGGGGAGGCGGGGCACAGACTCGAGCAGATCAGCCGCAGTGTCGAATCCATCAATGCCCTGGCAAATCAATCAGCTGAGGGCGCGTCTCAGGGGGCCATGGCCTCGACACAACTCAGCGACCAGGCCGAGCAGCTGTAGAAGCTCGTCAGTCAGTTTCGGATTGATGAGAGCTGCCCCAAGCGGTTGTCAGACCTCTTTGAATCGAACTCACTCTTTGACCAGCGACGACCCTATGGGGCGTCGCTTCATATTGTTTCAAGACATCGCCTTGATAGAGATTGCGTGGTGGTCTCTGCGAGCAGGGCGTTTCCCTAAAACCGCGATTTTTAGCTGAAAATCGCTTGACGATAAAAATGGACCCGACTAATGTGTTAGAAGAAGGTTAGCAAATGGTTAGAATAATGTGTTGAATCTAACATTTCGGAGTCGATCTTAGCGGTAGAAAGGCGGTAGGCGATGTACATCACAACCAAGCAACGGGTGCCCAAGGCTGCGGACGAGATCGCCGATCAGCGTGAGAACCGTCACGAGATCGCGGCTCGTATGACACGGGCTGCCGGTGAGCTGATCGTCTTTGTCGGGATCTGCGCAGTGATGTGGTGGGCGGTGGGGCTGTCGATGCTGTAAGGCAATCCAGGGGCCCGGCCAAACCCTCATCATCACATTCAACATCAAACGAGTCCGTCAGGGCTCGTTTTTTTGCGCGCCGTGAGCGCCTGTTGGACCCGCTCCTCAATGCGGTCTTCGGAGACGATCTTCCCCATGCAATCGTAGATGAGGACCGGCGTGGGGAAGAGGTGTCGAAACCGGTCGGCCGATTCCTTGCAGTCGAGCTGGCAGATCGGCAGGCAGTTTTTCAAGCGGTCCTGCATCCTCAGGTACTCCAGTTCCCACTCGCTGTTGGGTCCGACGTTAGACAGGTCCACGATGATGAAGTCCGACCGGTTGACCAGGAACTGCAGCGCGTACTTCCAGCCCGCGTCGATGGAGCGGACGTTGAAGCACTGACCGCCACAGAAAAAGTGCTGCGCCGTCATGATGCGAGGACGATTCAGCAGACGGTTGAGGTGAAGAAAACCGGACGGCGCCAGGATCGTTGCCCGTCTTAGTGAGGGGCGAATCCACGTGGTCAGGATCGCCACAAGCAGCGCGGGCCCTGCCAACGATCCACCGAAGACACCGCCGACAATCGCGATCGGGATGCGTAGGCGGTGATATAGCGTTAACATGGCATCGGGCTTGAGTTCGCGATCCGACAGGCCGACGCCCTGGCATCGCAATCCGATGTTGCGCAGGATGAAGCGCTTCAATGGGCGTGAGAACTTTCTGGCATTGAATGGACGTACCAGCGTGTATTGCAGCGGCTGATAGAAGAAATTGGTCCAGCAGATGAACAGCGGCACAAAGATGCTGGTGACGTAGAAAAAGATCGATATCCCCGCCAACGGGTCGTTCTCGGTTTCAATGCCGTAGATCACCGGCCCGATCCAGAAGATCGAATACTTGAACGCCATAAACGTGCCGCGTTTCCATGCGTACTCCAGGCGCTTGGGCAGGCGTTTCGGTGAGTCGGACCAGCGACGATTGCCGGGGAAGAACGCGTCCGGCAGGATGTGGAACTCGGGGTCGTAGGTCAGCTGGCGCTGGACGATCTCCTGCTCCAGCAGGTCGCAGTGCTTCTTTTCGTAGTGCAGATCGCACTGCAGGATGATGAGATCGTCGTCCGTGCAGGTTTCCAGGTGCGCAGCCCGGGCGGGGGGCTTCATCTTGAGATAGAAGTGCTTGGCCATGGCTTTGTCGTACCCTCGGATCGTGCCTGAACGCTCGTGTTGTGGCGCAACGACCGACAGCTTCGATTCGATGACCGTCGATCGGAAGGGCGGTCCGCCGAATGCGTTGCGGGTGATGCGTTGATGAAAACGACAACCGACCCGCACAGGATAACCACGATCACGCGTGTTCGCTTGATTGAATCGCTCGAATAAACGGTCTGCTAATCCGGTCGTTTCGTGTCGACGGCGACCAGTGTGTAAAAACCCGCCTCGTCGGCGGGTTGTCGATGCGATGGGTATGGATCGGTCTGATCAGATCAGGATGAGACGGCTCGATGCTCCGGCATGAACAAATAACACAAGCTCGACCAAAACGGCTAGCGTGTAAGGTCCGTTTGAGTTCTTTGTGAGGGGGATGACGCTTAGCTGCAGTCAGATGACGCGATTATAATATGCGCATTCGACCGGTAAATCGGATGACGGAACGCTCAGCCAGACTTATGCGAATCCCTTTCGTGAATGGGTGCCGTTTTGATGGCTAACGTCGAGCTTGATTTGCTCATCAGGCCTCACGGCGCCTTCGGCGTCGAACCCGCTGTTGTAAGATCGGGCGATCTCCTGTCAGTTCAGAGGCCGCTCGATCTCCATGAGCATTCGCGTCTGGTCGACGACGCCGGGTTGAGTAAGCCATTCCATACGACTGTCGCGACGGTGAGCTGAGGATCGCATCGATACTTCGCGGTTGGCGATCTCGATGGACTGCCAGCCGACCTGGGTATGAAAGACCCCCTTGAGCCGAAGCACCCGGTTCTCCGCGATGCCCTGATCACGGATACGCGCGAGGTTGGCCCGCAGAATCTCCTCATCAAAGACCCGCCCGGCGTCGAGCACAAAGCCTCCGGGATGCACCGTAGGATCGTGGTCGTGATGGTGATGAGCGCCTGCTATCGGTTCGTGTGTGTGCGGGGTTTCCACAGACAGATCAAAGAGTTCGGCGGGCAGTTGACCGTGTGAGGTGCTAACCACACGGAGCTTGGGTGGGTCGAGCTTGTCGGCCCATTGTTTCGCACGCCCGACCTTCGACGCGCTGGCTTGATCGCATCGGTTGAAAACCAGGATGTCTGCGGCCTCGTGGAACATTTGGTAGTAAGGCATTTGCTCGAGCGTTTCTTCGTCGAAATCGGCTGCACTCAGCATCACTATCACGGGTTGCAAGCTGACGTTGGTTTCCCGTTCCATCTGTCGCAGCACGTCGATCACCTTCGCCGGCGTGGCCATGCCACTGGGCTCGATGATCAGCCGATCGAGCGCCTGATCGGAGACCATGCGACCGATGGACTCGGGAAGCGTCGCGAGCATCGTGCAGCAGATGCACCCACCGGGCACATTGATCACCTTGGTTGTCGGAGCCTCGGCCGCAAGCGTTGTGCTGTCGAGGCCGACGGGACCGAAGTCATTGACGAGCACACCGATGCGCTGACGGGCCCCGTGATCGCGGAGATAGTGAAGTATGGCCGATGTCTTTCCGACACCTAAGGGGCCCGCAACGATGTGGCAAAGTGTCTTCGGTGTCATCGGCATGATGTTACTCGATCGCGACCGGTTCAAAGCTGGGTCGGATTGGGGGCGTCGCCGTAGACCGCCTTGGGGTCGAACACCTTCTGTGCTTCTGTGAACTCCAGCGGTTGGCCGGCCCGTTCACTTACGGGCACCGCGCGGTAGAAACAGGAGCGATACCCCACATGGCAACTGGCCCCACCCTGGGCGTCTACGCGCAGCCAGATGCAATCTTGGTCGTCATCAATTCGCATCTCACGAACGCGCTGCACCAGGCCGCTCGTTGCGCCCTTGTGCCACAGGCACTTTCGGCTGCGGCTCCAATAGACGGCTTCGCCCAGCTCGACCGATTGCGTCAGCGCCTCGGCGTTCATGTAGGCGTGCATGAGCACTTCACCGGAGGTGTAGTCCGTGGTCACCACGGGGATCAGCCCGTGCTCATCGAACTTGGGAGCCAGGTCGACGCCTTCCTCGACCTGCTCGACGCTCTGTCTCTGTGAAAACAGTGAATCGTTCATTGGATTGCTTTCTTGTGTGAGTCGCGGAGCGATCGCTTCGCTGCGGCGGGTCTGTGTCATTCATCGCCCGCGCTGATGACATCGGGCCCTTCTCCCGCGCGTTTCTCGTAGTAGCCGTCGCCCGCCTTGACATACTTGGTTAGGCCGTGGGCCTCGAGGTTTTTGTCGGACAGTTTTTGCCTGGTTCGGGATTCAGACCACTGACCCGCGATGTGAGGCGGCTGGATCACCCGACGCACCGGCTGACCCGTCGTGGGATGTTTCGTCAGCGGCGCATCGGACATCTTCTGCGTCACCTCAAACACCTGGCCGGGCTCGCCATCAGGCAACACGACCTCGTAAACATAGATAGGCATTATTTCCACTCCCAAGCGACGTTCGGCGATAGACCGCCGCGATGGCGTTGCGTTGACTGGTAACTCTGCCGCTGATGGGGATACCTCCTGTGTCGCTGGCCTGGTAGGCATGGATGCGACCCTTAATGATACACGGTTCTCAATTGCCATCAAGAAGAAGCGTGTTATGCATCCATTAGCCCGGCGGAGCGAACCCGCGTGCTGTCGCTGCGCGACAGGCGTGTTCTCATCCGGCCTCATCACGCCACGCAAAAACCCAGGGACAAGCCCTGGGCTTTTGTGTTCAAGCGGGGACCTGGACACCACTCGAACTATTTGTCACGAGTTCCTTCAGGGTGTCGATGAAAACGGATTAATCAACTCCCTGTGTAGGAAGAATACTCCGAGGCGAGGTCTTTGAGCACAAGCGCTAATGGCACGGCTTCACACCTGTTGGCTGCGCTTGCGGATCGCGATGAAGACGATCAGGCCGACGACACCGAGCACCGCGATCATCAGCGGCAACCGGCTGTCCGTCTGCTCCTCATCAACACTCGTGATCGGCTGGGTGATCTGCTCCTGCTCCAGCGTGACACCCTCGGGCGTCTCGGTCGGCGCATCGGCGGTCAGCACGGCCTCGAGATTCTCCACGTAAGCCCGGCGCTGGGCGTCATCCAATGACTGGCTGATCATCTCGCGCAGCTTCGCGTTGTCACAGACAAAGCCGCTGCAGCCGGCCTCGAACTCTTCGACCAGTTCCACGTGCAGATCGATGACCTTCTCCAGCACGGCCGGATCGGGATTCCAGTAGCCCTTGCGTGCCGTCTCCAGCATGATCGCGGTCATCTCCTGCAGCGCGTACGGATTGGTGTCGCGGAAGAACTGCTGGATGTTCAGTTCGTACTTGTCATCGATGTAGACCTCGGTGTATTGATCCCAGACCTCTTCATCGATGAGCTGCGACTGCATCACGTCCCAGCCGTAGGTGTTGCGGAAGGTCTCTGCGAAGACCTCGGCGGCGCTGGGCCCTTCTTCCTGCAGCGCGGCGATGAACTTGGGATTGAGCACCGTGGTGCGTGCCTCGACCCAGATCGCGTCCTTGGCCGACTGGATCTGCGGGTTGCTCTTGCTGCGCAGGTCGCTGAAGTAGGCGTCGGGGTCGTCGCCGGTGACGTGGCGGATGGCCAGGCTCATGCCGCCCATGAACTCGTAGACGTGGTCCAGCGAGAGCGGGCCCCAGTTGTTGCCCGAACGCGGGTGCAGGATCGTGTCGGTGTTCTGCAGGGCCGCCTCAAACATGCCGGGCTGGTAGTGGCCCCAGTGGTCCTTGTCGTAGACGGCGCCCATGTTCTGGATGTAGCGCTCGGCGACCTCGGTGTCTTCCTCCCAGCGGTCGCCGGATTCGACCATGCCCATGATGTTGGTGCCGTAGTTTCCGTTGAGCCCGCCGAACACGCGCAGCGTGGCCAGGGCCTTGGCTTCGGCGGGGGTCGCGCCGCGTTCCTTCATGAGCGACTCGGCGGCGACCGTGCCGGCGCGGACGTGGTTGGGGATGTCGCCGTCGTCCGCTTCCGAAGCCACCGCCACCGCGCGGTTGATCAGGTAGATACGGCTGGCGGCCAGATCGCGGAACTGGCCCGATGTTTGGACGACCACATCGATACGCGGTCGCCCCAGCTCTTCGATCGGGATCAGGCGCACGTCGTGAACGCGACCGCGGCGGTTGCGCACCGGCTCCACACCGAGCAGGTAGAAGATCTCCGCGATGGTCACGCCCTCCTGGCGGACGAACTCGCTGCTCCACAAGCTGAACGCAACCTTCCGCGGGTACTCACCGGTCTCGGTCATCTTCGCGGCGATCAGGTTGTCCACCAGTTCCTTGCCGACGTCCCACGCCTCTTCAGACGGGGTCCGCTCGGGATCGATGCCGACGATGTTGCGGCCCGTGGGAATGGCTGACGGATTGACGATCGGGTCGCCGCCGGTCTGCGGCTCGATGTAGCCGCCCGCCAGCGCGTTCACCAACGCATCGAGTTCGCGTTGCGGCGATTCTTCGATGGCCTGTCGCCACTGAGCGATGGACTCGAGCGTATTGCGGAACTCCTGTTGCAGGTCCGCACGCTTCTTGTCTTTGGGATCGATGGTCTGCTGAGAATCGGAAGATTCGGTCGCGGCCCCGTGCGGATGGCCGTGCCCGGTGCCATGGGGGTGTTCGTGACCCGCGCCGTGGGGATGCGCGTGCCCATGTTCATGTTCATGGCCGTGTTCGTGGTCGTGCCCATGGCCGTGACCATCGCTGTGCGTGTGTGGGATCAGTTTGAACGCGTCGGTTCGGTACAGCCCATCTGTGGACTTGAACGAAACGAGCACACGCGCCTGGAACGCGCTGCCCCGCAACCAGGTCGCGTCAACGCCGGTGTCGCCCGGGAAGATGAAGTAGTTGGTCGTCTTGCCTTCGCGCATGGTGGGGACGCCGTCTTCGTCCTCGTTCTGGTCGTGATTGCGGACGGCGAGCGTGACCTGCGTGTCGTTCTTCGCGGCGTTGCCGGTCACCTCTTCAAACATCACGGTGATCTTGCTGTCGGCGGGCAGGTCGTAGGGAGACTTGCCATCGGTGCCGAACAGCCACAGCTCGAGATCGCCCTTGTCGTCGTGGAGTTTCAGCTCGATCTGGCCCGCGGCCTTGCCGGCCGGGTCACGCAGCGTCGCGAGCATGCCGTCGTGTGCACCGATGTGGGTGTGGTCGTGATCGTGCCCCGCGCCGTGGTCGTGGCCATTGCCGTGCTCGTGCTCGTCACCGGTGTGTTCGTGGGTGTGGAACGTACCGTCGCTGTGGGTATGGCCGGTGACCTTTGGCTTGTGGATCGTGATCGCGTTCGCATCACCTGAGAAATAGTCTTCGGGCTTGGCTTGGCCGTGATAGATCGCGTCGATCATCTGCAGCGCAGGTTCACGGTAAGCGTCGATGAAGAAGTGAGAATCCGCCGCCTGCATCGGGGTGATCTTGCCGTCCAGCTCGTCGAGCTGCGCCATGGAATACGCGAGGTAATCGATCGCGATGAGGCGGACCGTTTCGTAGGTGTCTTCGTCGCTGTAGGGCCGACCCAGCACGTGCAGGCCATTGGTGACCTTGGCCTGCTCGATCTCGTGCATGTAATCGTGAATCTTCAGCAGCAGCTCGCGCGTTATCTCGACGCTCTCGGCGTTATCGATCCCCAGGTCCTTGTCCAGATCGAGCGCGATCATTATCTCGCGGACGGTTTGCAGGTAGCGATCCTTGAGCAGCGGGTCTTCCGCGGCCCAGTAGCGGTCCATCGCGGTGTGCAGCTTCTGGAGGTCCTCGTAGATCCCCGACGCCATGAAAGGTGGGGTGAGGTGTGTACTCATCGTGGCGTACGTGCGTCGCTTGGCGACGAGGGCCTCGCCGATGTTGCTGGTGGTGTAGAGGTAAACGTGCGGGATGCCGCCGAGTATCGCGTCCGGCCAGTCGTAATCCGACAGGGCAACCTGCTTCCAGGGCGTGAACTCGATGCTGCCGTGCGTGCCGAAGTGCATGACCGCATCGGCTCCGAAGCCCTCGCGCGCCCAGAGGTAGGAGGCGATGTAAGGGTAGGGCGGTGCCTGCTTCACGCCGTGTTGCATGCCGCTGGCCTCGGCATCGCTGCCCTCCGCCGCGTCGGGCACGGGAATGAGCACGACATTGCCAAACCGCACACGCGCCACGGCCATGTAGTCTTTTCCGTCTTGCACGGTGGTCATGTGTTGGCCGGGCGCCGGGCCGTGGTCACGCTGCAGGTCGGCGAGCATGTCCGGCTTGAAGTAAGCCTTCAACCAATTCACGTACGCATCGGTTTCAATCAGCGCGGGCTTGCCTTCGGCAAGGAAGTCTTCGAACGTGCCCTGCGCGTAGCCGCCCAGCACGGGGCCCTCGGCCTGGATCCGGTCGTACAGTTCGTCGGCGGTGGCGGGCAGCGGGCCGGTGTCGTAGCCCTCTGCCTGCAGGCGCTCGAGCAGGTTGAGCAGCGACGGCGCGATCTCCAGCCCTTCGGCGACCATCGCGTTCTGACCGGTCGCTTTGTAGTAGAAAATCGCCAGCTTCTTGTCCTTGTTGGCCGCTGTCTGCAGCTTGATCCAGCCCTCGACCAGACCGGCGAAGCGTTCGATGCGCTCATCCAATCCTTCGAAGAGCAGCAGGCCGCGATCGTTCTCGAACTGGGCGGCGATGGCGTAGGATGCCACGCCGCCGTCCAGCTCGGGCATGACCACGTTCTGGCTGAGCATGCCGCCGTCCATGCCGCGCTGGTCCTGGACCCAGTCCTCGTAGGGCTTGAAGACGACCATCGGGCTGAGCATGGGGATGTTTTGTTCCTTCAGCCAACCGGGGCCGCGTTCGCCGGCGAAGCGACCGTGTGGGATGAACACCATCAGGTCGGGCTCCACGGCCTTGGCCAGGTCGAGACGCTGACGGAAACCGTTGACGGGATAGACGTTCATGCCGCGTGCCTGGAGACTCTCAATCAGCGGCTTGAGGAAGCCCGAACCGCTGTTGATTCCCAAAATCTGACTGACCAGCACGATGTTCGGCCCACCGGCGGTGTGGTGGCCGGCCTCTTTGTAGAACGCCAGGTAGTCTTCCAGCGAGGTGAACACGTCTTCCTCGCCGAGGTAATAGAAGTAGTCGGTCGGGTAGACGAAGGGCTCTTCGATCTCGGTGGTGTGGCTGGTCTTGCCGTCGAAGACGCGGCGTGAGTAATTGAGCACGCTGCGCAGGTTCTTCGAGCCGCCGTTTTGCAGGCAGGTCTTGATGTAATTCGTTTCTTCTTCGGTGAGGTTGGATAGGTCCTCGACCGGCGTGGGTGTGACGAAGTGAATCTTCACGCCCTTCTTGATGCCGCGCTCGATGGTCTCCCGTTGTTGGGCGTTGAGATTGATGTTGCCGTGCGCGAAGAAGTAGACCGCGGCGTAGCCGTCGATGTCGGGGAAGGTCTCTTCGCCGAGGCTCAGGCGATCGATCTTGATGTACGGGTTGTCGTTGGCTTCCAGGATGTTGTCGTACTGGAAGTCCATGAAGTTGACGAACGCCACGCGCGTGGGGGCGTTGGCGCGCCGGTAGACGTAGCCGGCGATGGCGGCTGCGGCGACGACGAGTAGAACGATAACGATCAGGGGTTTCTTGTTCATGGTTCTGCTTTGTGGGGTTCCGAAGCGTACGGATTTATTCGGGGACATAAACGATCTTGCCATCCTCGAGCTGGTAGGCCACGCCAACGCGCCTGCCCTTGCCGGAGCCGGCCTCGCCGTTGGCCTTGTAGCGATGGATCTCGTCGCCCTCCTTGACAATGATCTGCATGTTTTCCTGGCCCGGGTTCTTCACCATTGTGAAGTCTTCCTGGGTAAACACCTCCGCGATCTGCATGCGCATCACCACGGCCACCATCAGCGCCACGGCGAACACCATGGCCACGTCGAACAGGTTGGCCATGCCGGAAAGCGGATCGCTTTCCACGTCTTCGATGTTGCGGTAACCGCGTTTGAGTTTAGCCTGTTTCATGTTGCGCCAGATCGATGATGTAACGGAGTTGGTTGGTGTCTTCGACGAACCAGCCCTTGCGTGCCAGCAGCGTGACGA
>JANQJT010000262.1 GCA_028281485.1 Phycisphaeraceae bacterium | reverse complement strand
CTCCAACATCTCATGCGTGAAGTCCACCCCGATCACGCGCCCCGCCCCGCCCTTGGCGAACGCCATCGCCAAGTCACCCGTCCCGCAAGCCACGTCCAGCACCACATCGCTCGGCTGGGTCTCACACAACCGCACCGTCCGACGACGCCACGCCTGGTCGCGCCACATCGAGTGCACGCGATTGTTCAGGTCATAACTGCGCGCGATCGCAGCGAACATGTTGCGCACGCGCTCGGCCTTGTCCGCCGCGGCGTGCGGGTCGGCCAGCTGATCCTGCTGCCAGGCCAGGTTGTGTTCGTGGGGTTCGCTGGGCATGGGTCGTCGCATCATAGGCCCCCGCACCGGATCGGCAAACGACAGGAACCCGCCGCCGTTGCGTGCATTTTTAACAGCTCCCCGACGGCCCGTGTCGATACAATAAAGGCTATAAAAGAAAGGGATTCTCGATGATTCGACGCCTGCGTAACGTTCTGTTCGTCCTGTTCATCGCGATCGGTCTGGCCGGCCCGCTCACCGGTTGCAGCCGCAACGCCGCCACCGGCCAGATGCAGCTCAACCTCATCAGCGAATCACAAGAGATCCAGATCGGGCTCACCGAGGGCCCCAAGTTCCTCGAACAGTCCGGTGGACGCCTGCCCGACGACAACATCAACCAATACGTCGAACTCATCGGCCAGAAGATGGCGGCCGAGTGTGAACGCCCGAACCTCCCTTGGGAGTTCACCGTCGTCGACTCCAGCATGATCAACGCCTTCGCCCTGCCCGGCGGAAAGGTGTTCATCTCGCGCGGTCTCTTAGAGAAGATGGAGACCGAGGCGCAGCTCGCCGGCGTGCTCGGCCACGAGATCGGACACGTCACCGCGCAACACGCCAACGCCCGCATGAGCCAGGCCATCATCGCCGCCGCGGCCGTCGCCGTTGTCAGCGCCACCACGGAAGAGGACTGGGCCCCTTATGTCGCAGGCGGCATCGCGGGCATCACCCAACTCAAGTTCAGCCGCGACCAGGAGATCCAGGCCGACACGCTCGGCATGCGCTACATGACGCGGGCCGGCTACACCCCCCAAGGCCAGCTCGAGGTGATGAGAATCCTCCAGGCCGCCGGCCGGGGCGCCCGTCAACCCGAACTCTTATCCACCCACCCTCACCCCGAGAGCCGCATCGCCAACGTCGAACAACACCTCGCCGGCCCCTACGCCATCCAACTGGCCGATGGCAGCTACGCAGAAAACCGCGACCGCTTCCAGAACATCGTCGCCAACCGTATCCAGAACCTGCCCCCCGCCAGGCACGGCGGTCAGCAGGCCTCCGACCTCACCGCCGAGGAGTTGTTCGCCGAGGGCAACCACGGCCTGTGGTGCGGCTGCGAACACCACTAAACCCGCGAAAAACGACCGCTTTACGGGCCCCCGACACATTGGCCGGGGGTCCGTTTTCGTTCTATACTGGCCGCCTTTCAACCCATCGCGGTAAGTGAGGCCACCACAGATGTCCTTTACATTCTTTCGCAAGTACAACAAGCTCATCCTCGCCGTCGGCGGCTCCATTCTCATGGTGCTGTTCCTAATCCCCCAGCTCGGTCAATCCGGCGGTGGCGGCGGCGCAAGCGAGCAGGAAATCGGCACACTCGACGGCAAGACCATCACCAACGTCGACCGCCAAAGCGCTTACACCGAGATGCGATTCCTGATGACACTCAATCCCATGCTCGCGCCGCAGGAAGTCCAGCCCGGCTCGGGGGTCTTCGATCCGCGTTTCCTGCCCGGCGGACAGAACGCCGAGTTGGAATGGATGCTGATGGTGGCCGAGGCCAGGCAGCAAGGCCTGTATGCCAGCAAGATCGAGTGCACCAGTCAGTTGGAAGCCTGGGGCATCGGTGAGAATCGACTCAAGCAGGTCCGGCTGGAGTTCGGTGCCAACGATCAGTTCGTCAACCAGGCGATGCGTCACTACCTCATGGTCGCCGGTCTCAAGGGACTGGTCTACAACAGCGCGGTCCCCAGCGAGCCGGAGCTGCGCCGCACCGCCCAGGACCTGCACGCGAAGATCGACATCGACTTCGTCGCGGTCAAGGCCGGTTGGTTCACCGACTCCGTCGACGAGCCGACCGAGCAACAGCTCCAGGAGAAGTTCGACGAATACCGCGCCAACTACCCCGGCACGTCTGAGCCCTACGGCTTCGGCTACGTCCTGCCCCGACGCGTCAAGTACGAGACCCTGTCGGTCCCGCTGGACCGCGCCAAGGAGCACGTGACCGTCGAAGAGACCGAGGCCTACGACTACTACAAGCAGAACCCCAAGCAGTTCCTCCCGTCGCTGCTGCTGACCGACGAGACCAGCGGGTCGCTGCTGGACGAATCCGGTCGCCTCAAGGAGCAGCCCGATCCCAAGCCCTACGACGAGGTGCGTGAGGAGATCATCGATCAGCTCAAGACACAGAAGGCCACCGATCTTCAGCAACGCATGCTCAAGAGCGCCACGGCCACGCTGACCGAAGGCATCCGCGGTTGGCAGCGCGACGAGAACGGCTTCCCCACACCCATCGACGCCGAAGGCAACCCGATCCCCACGAGCCAGTGGGCCTCCTTCGAAGCCATCCAGCAATCCCTGCAACAAGAGTTCGGCCCGCTGCCCGACGTCCAACGCGTCGACCGCTGGGTTGCGCTCACCGACCTGTCACAGGAAGAAGGCGGCATCGGCCGGACCAGGCTGTTCCACAGCGGCCAGGCCTTCGACACCGACGACTACATCTCCACGGCTCAGGAGTTCGATCCGCCGAGCAACCCCCTGCGTCTGCACGTGGGCGCGCCCAGCCTGATCGTCGAAGACGATCGCGGCACGAAGTACCTGTTCCGCCTGAGCGGCGCCGAAGCGGATCGTGAACCCGACAACCTCGACGAGGTCCGCGATCGCGTGACCGCCGACCTCAAGCGGCTGACGGCCTTCAACGACCTGACCGACCGTGCCGACGAACTCGTCGCCACCGCCCGCGAGAAAGACCTGGTCGAGTTGGCCGACTCCCTCGGCAACGACGCTCAGGTGGCCAGCGACGACGGCGTGACACGCCGGGTCTACTTCCAGGGCCAGTTCTTCCCCCGCCCGATCGATGGCGTGGGGCTGAGCAGCGACTTCGTCGATCAGCTGTTCGACAAGGCCACCCCCGCTCTGGCCGCGAAGTCGCTGGACGAGGTCCCCGCCGAAGACCGCTTCTTCGCGATCCCCGTCGAAGCGAACCAGACCGTCTACATCATCCAGATCACCAAGACCGATCCGATGACCGCGGAACGCTATAGCGGCGTACGGACCGACATGATCAGCGCATTGCAGGTTTCCGAGTTCGGCCTGGCGGCGGGCTCACGCACCAATCCCTTCTCCTTCGAGGCGCTCAGCGAACGCCTGGGCTACGTCCAAATAGAAATCGATGAAGAAGAGGGCGACGTGGCCGAGGCCGAGTCCGACGACGAGCAGACCGAAAACAGCTAAGCCCGGCATCACATCGGCAAAAAAACAACCGGCGGCCCAAGTGGGTCGCCGGTTTTTCATTGATCACACGTATCGCGATTAACCCACCGACGAACCGGCGGGGACCGGCTTCATCGGGTTCAGCAGCACCACGTCCTGCACCACGTCCTTCGTGACGGTCTGCTCGGTCGGCTCCTCGCCCTCGGACCCCTCGGTCGTGACCGTCTCGGTCACCCGCTCGGTGGCGCTGGCCGCCAGGAGCATCCCGTTGGATTCCTCGCCACGGATCTTGCGCGGCGCGAGATTGGCCACGCAGATGATCTGCTTGCCGACCAGGTCCTCGGGGTTGTAGTAGGCCTTGACGCCGGCGCAGATCTGCCGCCGGCCCAGCGGGCCCAGGTCGATCTGCAGCTTGAGCAGCCGATCGGCGTTGGGGTGCGGCTCGGCTTCGAGCACCGTCGCCACACGCAGGTCCACCTTCACAAAATCATCAAACGTTATCTGCTGTTTGGGTTCCATGGTGTCGGTAAGATAGCAACCATGGCGGGCAAGACCAAACGACCCCTGGACGACATCCCACCGGACCTGCGTCGCAAACGGCTATGGGGTTGTGTGCTCGTACCGGGAATCCTGGTCCTGATCGTGACCGCCGCGCTGCTTTACTACCTCTATCGAATCGGCGTCGCCTACACGGGCAAGTAGATTATCGCATCAGCATCATCACGGTAAACATGATGATCCAGATGATGTCGAGGAAGTGCCAGTACATCGCCATGTGGACGACGGGGTGGTAGCGCTCGTGGTCGTAGGCACCGCGGAAGGCCTTGCGGGTCATGACGGTCAGCGGGATGAGCCCGCCCACGACGTGCAGGCCGTGCACGACGATCAGCACGATCACCAGCAGGTACAGCCGACTGTCCGACGAGGCGGACAGCTCCTTCTGCGTCTGCGCCAGCGACCACATCGCCGGAACCTGCACCACCAGAAACGCGAAGCCCGCGATCAGCGTCGCCAGCATCGCGTTGCGGAACGCCCGCTGCCGCTCCAGCGCCACCGACGTGCCCGCGTAGTGCAGCGCGATGCTGGAGAAGACGATGATGAACGTGCTCAGCCACAGCATCGGGCTCAGCTCGATCTGGCCCAGCGGCAGGTGGTGGGGGCTGTCGGGGTTGGTCTGTTGCAGGCGGATAACGACGTAGCCGATGATCGTCGCGCCAAAAAGCATCAACAGGGACGCCAGGAACAGGAGCATGCCGAACGTGCCGGTGCGCCTGGGATTGGGCAGCGGCGGTCGGGCGATCGATGGTGGGTTAGACGGGACCGATGTGTCCGCAGCCATGACCGGTTCTCCTTCACATGGCGGGTGCGGGCCCTATCCACATGGTAGGCGATGCGACCCGGTTATTCAGCTAATTTCTCCAGCCCCTCGATCTCGGCGGGCGGCGGGCCCGCCTCCTTGACGTTGCCCTGGTACTGGCTGGTGTCGATCAGGCTGAACGAGATGAACAACGCCACAAACACCATCGCGAAGATCAGGACTGCGCCGTTGAACGGGCTGTCCCAGCGCAGGTGCATGAAGTACAACGCCACGAACGACGCCTTGACCACCGCGATGCCGATGGCCACGGGGATGTTCAGGCTGCCCAGGTCCACCATCCATGCCCCGACGGTCACGACGGTGAGAACCAGCAGCAGACCAAACACGCCGACCAACAACCACAACGGCACGGCGTGCGGCTCGTCGGCGTGAGACTCGGTGTGGGCTTGTGTGTCACTCATGGTTGTCTACTCGTATTCACGAATCTTAAATACCGCGGTTCCGGGAACGGGGCTTCCGGGGGCCGAGGGTTAGGTGTGGATCAGGTACAGCAGCGGGAACAGGAAGATCCAGATCAGGTCGACCAAGTGCCAGAACAGACCGACCAGGTCGACCGGCAGGTAGGTCTTGGCCGTGATCTTGCCCGCCATGTTGCGGAGCATGACCCAGAAGATCAACGCCATGCCGATCAGCACGTGCAGGCCGTGCAGGGAGGTCATGGCGAAGTAGATATCAATGAAGTTACGCGCCTTCAGCGTCTCGGCGGGCGTGGGCAGCTTGTGCTCGGGCCAACCAAACACGGCCTTGGACGACTCACCGTCACCCGGCGCCAATCCCGGCGGCGACGCGGCGGGCGCCGTCAGCTCCGTCCGGAACGCGGGCCCCTCGGGCGGCGCCACGGCCGAGGCGAGCATGAGCACCGGCTCGTCGTGGTGCTCGGCGTCGGCCAGGTGCGGCTCGGCATGGTCGTGGTGTTCGTCGCCATCGTGATACTTATCGTGATGGGCCTCGTAATACGCCTGGTACTTGGTGATATCGAACCACGCCTTGCCCGGGCCGGTGCCCATGTGGAACTTGTGGGAGTACTCCACGTACTTGATGCACATGAAGCCCAGGCCGCCCAAGAGCGTCAGCGCCAGCAGGATCGTCGTGGCTTTTTTCTTGTTCAGCTGTGCGGTGCGCACCGCCCACGCCATCGTGAAGCTGGAGGCGATGAGGATCACCGTGTTGATCGCGCCCCACTTGGTCTCCAGCAGCAGGTGACCGAACTCGAAGGTTTCCGGGTGGTTCTTGCGATAGACGGCGTAGGCGCAGAACAGGCCGCCGAACGTGAGGATCTCCGTGGCGAGGAAGACCCACATGCCGAGCTTGCCGCTGGCGGTCTGCTGACCGGCGGACTCGAAGTGGTGCGCCACGTGAGAGTCGTGGTGGCCGTCGTGTTGTTCGCCCTCGGAGGCGGGGCCCTGGCTCATGGTCAGGTCGTCCTTGGTCAATGTTCGAGCGGCTTGGGGTCACAGGCCGCGAAGCCGTCGATGTCGGAGTCGTATTTCCAGCCGGTGAAGTTGTACGGGTCGTTGGGCTCGGGTTGGGTGGCGAAGTTCTCGTGCGGCGGCGGGCTGGAGCAGTGCCACTCCAGCGAGTTGGCGCCCCACGGGTTGCGCGGCGCGGGCTTGCCGGCCAGCAGCGACTTGGCCAGCGTGTACGCCAGCAGCAGGAACCCGACGAACATCACGTAAGAGCCCACCGTCGAGATCTTGTGGCAGAAGCTGAACAGCTCGATCTGCCCCTCGTCAAAACCAAGCTCGCGGAGCTTGACGCCCCAGTCGGCGTAGCGGCGGGGCATGCCGTGCGAGCCCATGATGAACTGGAAAAAGAACGTCAGGTTGAAGCCCACGAAAATGAGCAGCCACGACCACATCGACAGCTTCTCGCTGGCCATCCGGCCGAACATCTTCGGCCACCAGTAGTGCAGCCCCGCCAGGAACGCGAACACCGTGCCGCCCACCATCACGTAGTGGAAGTGCGCCACGACGAAGTACGTGTCGTGCAGGTGGATGTCGGTCACGATCGCCGCCAGCGGGATGCCCGTCAGACCGCCGATCGAGAACACCCAGATGAAGCTCATCGCGTAGAACATCGGCGTCTTCAGCGAGATCGACCCGCGGAACATCGTCGCCAGCCAATTGAATATCTTGATCGCCGATGGCACCGCGATGAAGAAGGTGATGAAGCTGAAGATGGCGTTGAGCGTGACGCTCTGGCCGGAGGTGAACATGTGGTGACCCCAGACCAGGAAGCCCAGCAGCGCGATCGCCAGCGAGCTCATCGCGATGAAGTGGTAGCCGAAGATGTGCTTGCGGCTAAACGCACTGATCACCTCGGACACCACACCCATCGCAGGCAGGATCATGATGTACACCGCCGGGTGGCTGTAGAACCAGAAGAAGTGCTGGTAAAGGATCGGGTCGCCGCCCTTGGACGGGTCGAAGATGCCGATGTCGCCGGCACGCTCGGCGATGAGCAGCAGCAGCGTGATCGCCAGCACCGGTGTGGCGAGGATCTGGATGATCGCCGTCGCGTACAACGCCCAGAGGAACAGGGGCATCTTGAACCACCCCATCGCCTTCGGCCGCAGCATGTGGATCGAGGCGATGAAGTTCATGCCCGTCAGGATCGAGCTGAACCCGAGGATGAACGCGCCGAACGTCGCGGGGATCATGCCCTTGAACACCGAGTGCGACTCGTCGATGGAGTACGGGGTGTAGAAGGTCCAGCCGGTGTCCAGGCCGCCGTAGAGGATGGCGACGATGAACAGGAACGCGCCAATGCACCACAGGTAGAAGCTGAAAAGGTTCAGCCGCGGGAACGCCACGTCCTTGGCGCCGAGCATGACCGGCAGGACGAAGTTGCCCATGGCCGCGGGGATCGCGGGGATGATGAACAAGAACACCATCAGCGCCCCGTGGAGGGTGAACATCTGGTTGTAGGTGTCTTCCCAGCCCTCGCCGATGGCGTCGCCGATGGTCTTGGCCACGCCCGGGCCCTCGCTGATCAGCTCGGTCCGCAGCAGCAGCGCCATCACGCCGCCGAGAAAGAACGCGCCGACCACGCCGAACAGGTACATCACGCCGATGCGCTTGTGGTCGAGCGTGGTCATCCAGCTCCAGATACCGCGCGTCTCGTTGAGATAGTTGTGCGGCGCGTGCTCGGTGGCGGGCAACGCGTCGGGGGTGGTCGGGGGTGGGGTGTGGGTCGTGGTCATGGTCGGGTCCGCCTCGGGTTAGACGGTGGGGTTAATCCTATTGGTCAAGCGTCCGCAGGTAAGCGATGATCGCGTCGATGTCTTTCTCGTCGACCTGGCCCTGGAAGCTGTTCATCTGTCCGGCGGCGTAGGTCGCGACGATCTTCGCACGCGGCTGGAGAATCGATTCACGGATGTAGTTGTCGTCGGCCAGCACCTTCGAGCCGTCGTTCATCGTGCGCTCGGTGCCGAACAGGCCCTGCCAGGTCGGCCCGGTCAGGCGGGTGCCGTCGATCGAGTGACAGGTCATGCAGCCCAATCGTGTGACCAGCTCCTCACCACGCACGAACGCGGGCTTGAGCCCCTGGGCCTTCTCGACCCACTCGTCGTCGAGCGCCGCGGCCTTGGCCTGGAACGCCTCGAAATCCTCAACGGAATCGATCGCCCTCCACTCGGCGTACATCTCATCGGGCAAATCCTTAAACGGCAGCGCCGCACGCTTCTTTACTTCCTCGGCCCACTCCTCGACCGTCTCGAAGACGATCACCTTGGCGAGCATGGTCGAGTGGCTCGTGCCGCAGTACTCCGCGCAATACAGCGGGTACTCGCCCGCCTTGGTCGCCTCGAAGTACACCTTGTTGTACATCCCCGGCACCGCGTCTTTCTTGGTGCGGAACGCCGGCACGAACATCGAGTGGATCACGTCGTCGCTGGTCAACACCACCTCGATCGGCACGCCCTTGGGCACGAGCAGTTCGTTGCTCGCCAGCACCGTCTCGCTGCCGGGCACGGGGTGACGGAACTCCCAGCTCCACTTCCACGCACGCACGTCGATGCGCATCGTGTTGGCCTTGGGCTGCGCCAGCGACATGTAGCCGACCAGGCCCAGCCAGAACACGATCATCACGATCACCAGCGGCGGCAACGACCAGGCGATCTCCAGCGCGTTGGAGTGGCTGTGCTGGCTGGTGGCCTCCTGGGCCGGGTCCTTGCGGCGGTAACGCAGCACGAAGAACACCATCACCGCGATGATCAGGACGAAGAAGAACCCCGACAACAGCATGATGAACGTGAACAACGGATCGTGGGTATCGGCTGTCGTCGACGCCTTGTCGGACAGCATGCCTACTCCGTCAGCTAATGTCAGCCAGCTCTGCATTTCGTCTAACCGCCTTTACGGCCTCGTCTCCGTCAGGCCGCCGGTTGCCCGGTCGCCTGCCTGTTCAGTTTCTTCTTGCGTGCGACCACCAGCGCCACCAGCAGCATCGCGAGCATCATCCCGCCCAGCAGCGGTGCGCCCAGTCGCATGATCTTCATCGCCGACGCGTTGTACGTGCCCGACTCCGGATCGAAGTGGCTGCACAGCAGACGCAGCACGTCGCCGGCGGTGCCGATCTTGCCGTTGCTCGCCTCGGTCAGCGCCAGGGACACCGTGTCCGGCTCGTAGAACACGCCGTAGAGATAGCGGCTGATGCGGCCGTTCGGCGTGATGATGTAGATCGCCGACTGGTGGACGTATTCCCTGGTCTGTTCGTTCCAATAGAACTTGAAGCCCACCGCCTCACAGATGCGTGTGATGTTGTCCTTGTCGCCGGTGAGGAAGTGCCACCCCGACTCGGCGTTCTCACGCTTGTACTCCGCGACGTAGCCGACCTTCTTCTTGGCCGACAGCTCCGGGCCCTCTTCGTGGTTGAAGCTGACCACCAGCACGTCGAACTCGTCGCCCGCGGTGGGCTTGATCTGTTGCAGGGCCGACAGCGTGCCGTTGAGGATCAGACCGCACATCGCCGGGCACTCGTGGTACACCAGCGCCAACACGACGGGCTTCTCGCCGTTGAGGTAGTCGCCCAGCGTGACGGGCTTGCCGGTCGAATCGACGAACCTCGCGTCCAGCGGCAGCTGCGCGTCGAGGTGCTCTTCGATGTCGACGTTCTTGTAGTTCTCGGGTACTTCCGAGGCCGGACGGATCGGCTCACGCGGGGCCGACAGCTGCGCCACCGCCGGGCACGCACACACCAGCGCGATCATCGCGATGATCGCCGGACGCAAGCGCGGGATGGCACCAAGGCTCTTCATCGTTAGTCCTTCGCGGCCTGCCGCTCGGCGTAGAGCTCCATGGCCGTGTCGATACGGATACCGACGACTTTGGCAACGACCTCGTCTTTTTCTTTGATCTTGATCCATCGGTACGAGCCGTCGCGATCGAGGCCGAGCTGCGCCGCCTCCGCCGCCTCGTATTCGGCGCGGGGCCGGTACTCGACCTGCACCCGATTCTCCCGGTCGTAACGCGCCTCGGTCCAATATAGTAGCGCGCGGACGCCGGGCACGATCACGCCAAAAACGATAATCGTGGTCACCAATCCGATCGTTACGATCAGCGGGGTATTCAGGTTGGCGTAGTTCTTCTCAGCCATCGGTTGCTCGTTTAAACGTTCTCAAATGCCAGGCCTTCGGACAGGCGGGGGTCGTTGTGCGCCACCAGCGAGCGCTGCGCGGCGACCCGACTCACGATCGCCAGGAACACCCCGCCCACGCCCACGGCACACGCCGCGAGCGCCGTCACATCCACCCAGTTCACGGGAATTGTCGGCCCGCCCGCTAGGTGATGGTCACGCAACTCCGGACGGATCAGCCAGATCATGTCCACAAAGTGGATCACCAATAGCCACGCCGCCCAGAAGCACAGCCGACCGCGGTTGCGCTTGATGTGCCGACTCACCATCCCCAGGAAGGGAACGAAGAAGTGGGCAAACAACAGCAGCAGGCAGATATAGCTCCAGCCGTTGACATGGTTCGGGTCGGTCGTCGCGCCGCGGCGGATGTACCAGACGGTCTCCTCCGGCACGTTGGCGTACCAGATCAGCATGTACTGACTGAACGCGATGTACGTCCAGAACACCATCATGGCGAACATCATCTTGCCCATGTCGTGGAAGTGTTCCTTGTTGATCGATTGGGTCAGCAGGCCGCGTTTCTGCATGCGGGTGATCGACAGGGCGAGCACGGCGTGAAACGCCATGAAGCCGCCGGCGAAGTAGTACACGCCGAAGATCGTGCTGAACCAGTGCGGGTCGAGCGACTTGATCAGGTCCGTGGCGAAGAAGGTGACGCAGATAGCGAACAGGATCGTGCCCCAGGTGGCGCGGGCCTGCATGCGCTGCGTCAGCACGGGATCGGGGTTGGCGTCCTGCTTGGTGCTGATGCGGAGGAACATCTGCCCCAGCCCGCCGAGGATCAGCACGTACGCGATCATGCGCCCGATGAAGAAGCCGCCGTTGAGATAAGACGCCTTGGCCTTGATGATCGCATCGGGATGCTTGACCAGCTCGTCGCCGACCTGCTCGTAAACGTACGGGTGCATCCAGTGGTAGATCTCGCTGACGCCCGCCAGCACGGGGATGACGCCGAGGATACCGAACGGCAGGATCGACCCGGCGAGGATCTCGCCGAGGCGGCGGTAGGTGGTCACCGTGCCGGTCTTGGCCAGGAAGTGCACCATGACAAACAGCAGCGCCGCCAGCGCGATCGAGAAGAAGAACGCGAAGCCGACGATGTAGGCGTACAGCACACGCTGCACAGCGTGTTCACCGCCGATACCCATCAGCAGGCCCGCGACCGCCAGACCGATCAGCCCCGCGGCGGCGCCGAGCTTGAACAGGCGATCGCCCCACTCACCGAGCGTGCGTTGAGGGGCGTCTTCCAGGATGGCCGAAGCGTGAAACGACAAGGCGATTCTCCGATGGCTTTACTCGAGCACGCCGCGATCGGCGACCGGGACGTCCTCGATGCTTGCGTTCTGTGACAACTGCAGGGCGCGGATGTAGGCGACGATCGCCCAGCGGTCTTCCGGTGAAATCTGGGAGGCGTAGCCCGCCATGCTGCGGACGCCGTGGGTGATGGTGTTGAACATCTTGCCGTTAGGGTACAGCTCTTCGCCGAAGGTGTTGACGCGTGTGACCGGGTCGAACTCGACGATGTTGCTGGGCTGCTTCCAGCCCTTGGGCGCCGCCCCGCTCTCGATGGCGCGCTGATGCACCATGCCGTTGCCGCGACCGACCGGGCCGTGGCACGGCGTGCAGAAGATATCGAAGCGTTCCTGGCCGCGCTTCACCAGCGCCAGGTCGACGGTGATCGCGTCGGGGTAGCCGGTGATCCAAGCCGGCTCTTCGGCCTGCGTGCCGGGGTTGGTCCAGCTGCCGTCGGCGTCGTAGCCGCGATACAGGTGGTCGTCTTCCCACAGCTCGCCGCGGGCGACCGTGCCGGCGATACGCGGACGCATCACGCGACCGTCGGCAAACACGTTGCTCGCCGCCTGGGCCTTGCCCTTCGGCTGCACGTCCATGTCCTGGATCGGGTGGTACGGCGGATCGGCGTGCAGGCTCGTGCGATGCTGAGCCAACAAAGCAAACGGCACCCAGGACAACACCACCGACAGCGCGACCAGATGGAGCAGCACCTTCGGGATCTCCCAGTTCTTGAACTTGACGGTCTTGCGTGCCATGTGCGGGTGTTAGTCCTCGTCCAGTACCGTTTCGGTCACGGCTTCAACGCTCACCGCGTCGAGCCCCTTGAGCATCTCGATCGTCTTCTCGTCTTCAAACACCGGGTCGTCCGTGCGAATCACCACGAAGAAGCGGTCGTCGGTGACGCGGCGGAACCGGGCGGATTTAAACAGCGGGTTGTACAGCCACGGCAGACGATTCATCATCAGCATCCCGCCGAACGCCGTCAGCGACGACAGCAGAATCGTCAGCTCAAACGTGATCGGCACGTACGCCGGCCCGGACATGTACGGCTTGCCCGAGATGATCATCTTGTAGCCCTGCAAGATGCTGGGCAGGTGCTCGACCTCGGTCGCCATCGTGTACAGCTGGAAGAACACACCCAGCAGCGCGCCGGTCATGCCCGCGCCCAGCACCAGCCACGGCAGGCGCGTCGGCCGCATACCCATCGCACCGTCCAGGTGGTGCACCGGGAACGGCGTGTGACAGTCCCAGCGGGTGAAGCCGCGATCGCGCACCGCCTGGGCGGCGTGCAACAACGAGTCGACGTCTTCAAACTCGGCCAGCACGGCCCAGTCGGCCTCGCGCGGCTCGGTCGCCTCGGTCTGCGGCTCGAGGTCGGGTTGTGTCATCGTCTGCGTCACGTTCAATCCTCGCGGCGTCGGCCGCGCTTAGTCCTGATCCGTACCGCTGGGCACGCGGTAGTCACCCGAGCCCTCTTCGGCGGGCACATCGTCGTACGAATGCTTGCTGTGGCCGGCGTGGGCCTGCGGCATCACCGTCTTCACCTCCGCGATCGCCACCGTCGGACCGAAGCGGCAGAACAGCAGGAAGAAGGTGAAGAACAGACCGAAGCTGCCGATCAGCATCGCGAAGTCCACCCACGTCGGCGTGAACACGCCCCACGAGCTCGGCAGCGAGTCGCGGATCAGCGATCCGATGATGATCACGAATCGCTCGAACCACATCCCCACGTTCACGATCACCGCCACGATCCACAGCGCCGCCATGTTCGTACGGATCTTGCGGAACCACAGGACCTGCGGCGCGATCACGTTGCAGAAGAACATCACGAAGAACGACCAGCCGAGTGGCGATTCGGGGTTTAAACGATTCTGGAAGGCGAATTGCTCTTCCGGCGCCGCCGAGTACCAGGCGGTGAAGATCTCGATGATGTAGGCGTAGCCGACGATCATGCCCGTCGCCAGGAGCACCTTGGCGCAGTTGTCGATGTGGCGGCGGGTGATGATGTCCTGCAGCTTGAGC
>JANQJT010000247.1 GCA_028281485.1 Phycisphaeraceae bacterium | reverse complement strand
CCGGCGTGGTTGGCGATGACGAGTTCGCGGCCCATGAGGACGATGTTGCGGACGTCGCCCTGGGGCAGGCGTGAGCCGGCGAGCTGGACGACGGCGGTGGTGGAGGCGGCGTTGGGGCGGGTGAACTTGAGTCGGCAGCGCGGGGTGAGGGCGAGCTTGTCGTTGTGGCGGAGCAGGTGTTGGGTGGCGGCGGTGTCGTTGACGCGGAGGGGTTGGGGGCAGGCGGCGATGAAGTCGTCGTCGCAGCGTTCGATGGAGAAGACGGGGAGGGTGGGATCGGCGACGAGGCCGACCTGTGGGCGGTGCTTGGAGCTGATGGGGCCGATGGTGGTGACGGGGCCGGGCGCGAGCAGGTAGCTGCCGATGCCGTCGATGCGGAGGAGGGTGTTCTCGACGGGTTGGGGGCTGACGGGTGGTTGCATGTTGATGGGTTGGGCGACGCGATCGGGTTGGTTGTCGCGCCATTCGGAAGCGGAAAGAGCGGTACGGCCGATCCCCGGTTCCTGAGCTGCTGGGTGATCCATTATATAGCAGAGCTGGCCGAGGGGGCTTTGATGGACGCGTTCGGTGTGTTCGGCGGCGTCGGTGAGTTGGGTGATGGTGTCGTTGATCCACCTGGCTTTGGGGTAGTGGGGCGCGATGCGGTGGAGACGGTGGGCGGCTTCGCGGTAGCGGCCTGCTTCGGCGAGACGCCAGGCGTCGCGGCAGTCGTTGAGGTGGTACGTCAGTTCGTTGAGCCCGGCGCGGTTGGCGTTGAGCTTGCCGAGCGTGTCGTAGAGCGCGAAGGCGCGGGGGAGGCGTGCGGCGTTGATGTCTTCGTGAATCTGTTGGATGGATTGTTCGATGAGCTTGCGTCGCAGCTCGATGATGTCTTGCGCGTGGGTGTCTTGGGGGATGCTGGCGAGGTGTGCGACGGCCTGCTCGAGTTCGCCGCGCTTCAGTGCGTCGGCGGCGAGCGCGGCGGCTTGTTGGGTGCTGCGACGGTGCATGTCGATCTCCATCGCCAGGGCGCGGGTGCTGGGCGTGTGGGTCGAGGTGTCGTTGAGCAGTTGCAGGCCTTGTGAATGGCGACCGGCGCGGAGGGCCTGGCGGGCGAGGCGGTTGCGGTGGGCGTGGGTCTGCCGGGATTGGCTGCGTTCTTGAAGGGCCTGATCGAGTCGGGCGCGGAGTTCGGCGATGTGGGGTGTTGAGCCCGCGAGTTGGGCGGCGCGTTGGCAGTCGGCGTCGGCGTCGTCGAGTCGGTCGGCCTGGAGGTGGTGGGTGGCGCGGCGGGTGAGTGCGTCGGCGATTTTGGCCCGGAGCCTTTGGCCGTCGCGGTGCTCACGGACGGTCCGATCCTGAGCGAGGCGGTAGGCCTCGTCGAGCAGACCGTCCGTGAGTGCGCACTGGACTTGTTTCAGTCTCAGATTGATCACCGCCGTGGCCTTTCGGGCTGGGTCGCGTGGATGCGACGCTGTTGAGTATACCCGTGATGCGTGTGCATCCCTGATAAACGGACGACCGGCTCAGTCGTTGTTGCGATCGGCCAGGAGGTTTTCGTGCCCCTGAGCCCTGGCGTGCTGCTCGATGGTGAGCACGGTGTCGGGCTGGGTCTGCGACGGGGTTAGGAACTCGTCGACCTCGCTGATCAGTTCCGCTTCGTCGATGGGCTGATCCAGGGGGATGTGCTCGACGAACTTCGACTGGTGCGCGAGCACGCGTTCGGCGACGTCCAGACGGGTCTGGATCTGCTTGATGAGCTTGTCGGCCTTGGCGAGCTTGGTGGCGTCGAAGTTGGGTTGGCCCTCGACGTTGGCGGCCTTGACCAGGTTGTACTGACCGGTGAGGGCCTCGACGCGGTCTTCGAGCACGGCCTTGCGGTGACGGGTCTTCTCGAGGGCGTCGATGGCGACGGCGAGGTTGTGCTGTCGCGTGTTGAGCAGCTTCTGCTTGCCTTCGAGGACGAGCTCGGCTTCCTTGACACGGTCGAAGCAGCGCGTGAGGTCGTTGCGGACCTGGGCGCGGGAGTAGGTGACGTTGTTGGCGAGGGTGAAGTGTGTCTGGTGGCCGTCGAGCATGTTGCGGAGTCGGGCGAGTCGGTTGCGCTGGTCGGCGACGGACTTGACGGAGGCGTTGATGTCGCGTTGCAGCTTGTCGATCTCGACTTCCTCGCGGGCGATGAGCGTGATGTTCGCCTGCATCTCGGGGACGATCTGATCGATCAGGTCCTTGGCGCGGGCGAGCTCAAACTCGATGGGGACGTTGTCCTTGGCGGCTTGGCGGAACTGGTTGACGGATGTGCGTGCGTAACTGAAGGCCTCGGCGCCGAACAGCGCCACGCCGACGACGACACCGGCCGCGGTGACAATCAGGCCGACTTTGATGGCTTTGCCGAGCATGGTTGGATCTCCTGATGAACGGCGTTGTGGTTTGGCGCGGCTCGACGCTCGGGCCGCTGATCGGATAGTCGCGAGGGGAATGAGGGTGTTGCGTGTGAAATGGGGCGAGGTGACCTGAAATGTGCGATTGCGGCGTCTTGTGGGCAGAGGGGCTGCGTATTTGGGTTTAAACGCGGTTTTTGGGCGTGGGAATCTAAAAAGTGGTATGATTTGTGCTCACAACGGCGGATGTGAGGGGTCCGACCGGCAGAAAAGGTGCGAGGTATGGGACAGAAACGATCCGATCGGAAGGTCTTGTGTTGCGCTGTGCAGATGGGCGAGGGGGTGGTGGGATGACGCCGATCCGTGTGGGGCTTGTGACGGTGAGCGATCGCTGCAGCCGGGGCGAGACGGTGGACACGTCGGGTCCGGCGTTGGCTGCGATGGTGGAGGCGGTGTTCGACGGGCGTGTGCTGGCGACGGCGTGTGTGCCGGACCAGAAGCGCACGATCACGATGCAGATACGGAATATGGTGACGGACTACCCGTACATGGACCTGATTCTGACAACGGGCGGGACGGGGTTGTCTCCGCGTGACGTGACGCCTGAGGCGACGGAGGAGGTGTTGGAGCGTCGTCACCCGGGTTTGATGGAGCTGATTCGGTTGCGTTGTTACGAGAAGACGCCGCGGACGTACCTGTCGCGCGGTGTGGCGGGGACGCTGCGTCACACGCTGATCATCAACCTGCCGGGTTCGGAGCGTGGTGCGACGGAGTGTCTGGCGGCGCTGGAAGACGTGCTGCCGCACGCGATCGAGACGCTGCGCGGTGAGGTGGTCGATGACGGCCGGCCTGAGGTTGCGGTGGTGATCGAGGATTTGATGGAGCGCAAGACCGTCTGATTTTACGCGGCAATCGATTAATCGTGACAGGACGCGGGGCGGGGGGCGTCTGTATTTATCATGAGACGACACGCTTGCTTGATCGTGGTGGCGCTGTTGGGTTGGGTTTTTTCGGCTGCGCGGGCGTCGCCGACGCTGACGGATACCGAGCGCGAGCCGGAGGTGACGTTCACGCTGGACCTGACACAGACGCATCAGCGCATCGCGAACTTCGGCGGGTCGAGCGGGATGCGCAGCGGTTACCTGGCGCAGCACTGGCCGCGTGAGACGGTCGAGCAGATGGCCGAGTGGCTGTTCAGCAAGGAGTTCGATGAAGAGGGGAACCCGAAGGGGATCGGGATGTCGTGTTTCCGCGTGCAGATCGGTGCGGGCACGATGTACCAGGGCGAGCGTGGGGCAGACAGCGGGATACGGCTGGAGTGGCGTCGGACGGAGTCTTTCCTGCAGCCGGACGGGCGGTACGACTGGGACGCGTGCGCGGGGGAGGTGTGGTGGATGAAGACGGCGCACCGGTACGGGGTGGAGACGCTGATCGGTTACTCGAACTCGCCGCCGATCTACATGACCAAGAGCGGCTACGGGTACCGGGCGAAGGAGACGCCGGTGGGGAACCTGAAGGACGACGCGTACGACGACTTTGCGCGTTTCCTGGCGACGGTCGCGGGGCACTTCGAGGACGAGGGGATCGGTTTCGATTACATCGCGCCGGTGAACGAGCCGCAGTGGGCGTGGCAGTACGACGCGGGCGGTCCGGCCAAGCAGGAGGGCAGTCAGTGGAACAACGCGCAGATCAAGCGGATCGTCGAAGAGCTGGATCGTGCGCTGGCGAACCGTCGGGCGCGGGCGAAGATTCTGATCACGGAGGCGGCACACCTGGAGGCGTTGTACGGCTGGAACGTGAGGGAGGCGGGGCGGCAGCTGAGTTTCTGGGATCGGCGTAGTCCTTTGTATGTGGCGCGTTCGCCGCGTGTGGCGCGTGCGGTGGCGGGGCACAGTTACTTCACGGACAAGGGGGATGAGCAGCTGGTGGATGTGCGGCGGCGGGTGCGCGATGGGATTCGCAAGATCGGTGACCCGCGGCTGACGTACTGGATGACCGAGTACTGCCTGCTGCAGGACGGGTACAAGGACGGCAAGGAGTCTGTGACGGAAATGGGTGGGGCGATGTTCATCGCCAAGGTGATCCATTACGACCTGACCGAGGGGGACGCGGCGGCGTGGCAGTGGTGGGCGTCGAACAACGGCGGGGAGCCGGAGGGGCGGGCGACGCGTTATTCGCTGATGAAGGCGAACGATCCGTCGACGACGGTGCCGAGTAAGAACCTGTGGGTGCTGGGTCAGTGGAGCCGATTCGTGCGACCGGGGATGGTGCGGATCGGTGTTGAGCGATCGGATGAGCTGGACGCGGTGGCGTCGGGGCAGAAGCAGATGGTGTCGGCGTATCTGGATCGCCGGATGAACAACGTGGTGGTGGTGCTGATCAACTACGAGACACGGGACGTGGCGGTGGGGGTGAAGGGGGGCGAGGCGTTGCTGCGCAAGCGTGCGTTGACGCCTTTCGTGACGACCGGTGATGCGGCGATGAACATGATCCGTCACGGGCCGGTGGCGTATGGGCAGACGGTGGTGCTGCCGGCGCGGAGCGTGGTGACGCTGGTGTTGAAGCCTGACGCGCCGGTGCCGGGGCGGCGGTAAAAAAAGTACCGGCCGATTTGCATCGGTCGGTACTCTTAGGACCTCCTCCCCAGAGAAGGTATCACCCTTCCCGGTCCCTCCATTCATCATTTCTCCCCCCGGTTATGTGTACAGCCCCTCCTAAGGGCATTAGGTCTTTCTCCGAATGCAACACCCTGTCCGTGGCGCAAACAGCGAATCAGATTGCAACGATCGAAACTGAAGATCGGTGTTGCATCCTTGCAGGGGTAGCCGGGACCTGTCCGTAGGTTACGGGTCGGCACGGTCGAACGCCGCGCGTCGTGGCTACAGACTGTAAATTAACCGATGGCTCGGCCAAGTCAATGATTAGTTATCGGTATTTGGTTGGAATGTGAAAAAAGGTTGTAAGTGTGTGATGGGTTGGTGGTTGGAGGGGGTTGGGTTTTACGGGCCCAGGACGCGGTCGATGTCGACCCCGGTGCCCTGAGCGGGGAGGGGGCCGGTTTTGTGGCGCAGGTCGGAGAGGCGCGAGAGGACGGTTTTCATGTCGTCGTGGAGGGGGGCGGTGAAGGCCATGGGGGCTTTGGTGATGGGGTGCTCGAAGGCGAGTGTGGCGGCGTGGAGTGCGGGGCGATCGATGATGATGTCGTCGCGCTTGTCGATGTTGGCCCAGATCTTTTGTCCGTCGGGTTTGGTGCGTGCGAAGGTGAGCAGGGGTTTGGCGCCGGCGGCGTGGGGCGGGGTGTCGAGTTCGGGTCGGCCGAAGGGTTCGCCGCCGTAGATGATGTCGGAGATGATGGGGAAGCCGAGGTAGGTGAGGTGGACGCGGATCTGGTGGGTGCGGCCGGATTTGAGTTCGAGTTCGACGAGGCTGTAGCCGTCGAAGACCTCGCGGACGCGGTAGAGGGTGACCGAGTCTCTGCCCTGTCCGTCGTTGCGGACGGCGTAGGCCTCGGTGACGGCGGGGTGTTTTCCGATGGGTTGATCGATGACGCCGCCGGGCGGTTTCATCTCGCCGTGGACGATGGCGAGGTAGTACTTCTGGACGGTGCGTTGTTCGAACATGCGGCCGAGCCGCCAGTGGGCCTCGTCGGTCTTGGCGATGACGATCGCGCCGGTGGTGTCCTTGTCGAGTCGGTGGACGATGCCGGGGCGGAACTCGCTGACGCCGATGGAGGAGAGGGCTTCCAGGCCGTTCTCGTTGACGTCTTTGAAGTGCCATGCCAGGGCGTTGACGAGCGTGCCGGAGAGGTTGGAGCGGGCGGGGTGGACGATGAGGTTGGCCTGCTTGTTGATGACGATGAGGTGTTCGTCCTCGTAGAGGACGGACAGGGGGATGTCTTCCGCGGGGATCTGTTTGAGCGGCGGCGGTGGGACGACGACGTCGATCACGTCTCCGTCGCGGATGACGGTGGAGGACTTGGGGATGCGCTGGTTGACGGTGACGGCGCCTTCGTTGATGAGTTTCTGGAGGCGCGAGCGTGACAGGCCGGGCAAGCGGGTGGTGAGGTAGCGGTCGAGCCGTTTCTTGATGTCGCGGTGGATGCGGAAGCGGCGGTGTTGCGCACCGTCGGACTCTTCGATCACGTCGGGCGTGTCGAGTTCGCGGTCGTCATCGTTTGGGTTGAGTGAGTCGGGATCTTCTGGCGCTGCGGTCATGGGGCTTCAGTGGGATCGGCGGCGCCGTCGGCGGGCGACTCGGTGTCGGCCGGTTGCAAGGGATCGGCGACGTCGGGAATGACCTCGTTGCCGAGCAAGGTTCTCTGCGGAGTGGGTCGGAAGGAGAGGGGTTGGGCGAGGTCTTCGAGTTGATCGGCCTTGCGCTTGGCGGTGGCGGCGAAGCTGGTGAAGCCGCCGGCCTCGTCCTGGACGAGCTGGTACTGCTTGGCGGCGTTGTCGGTGTCGCCGAGCGTGGTGTAGACCGAGGCGAGTCCGAGCCGGGCCTTGAGCTTGTAGACGGAGGGTTCGGCGGCTTGGGGGTTGTCGATGATCTTGCGGTACTGCTTGGCGGCGGCCTCGAGGCGCTTGGTGGTTTCTTCCGAGAGTTCGGTGAGGGTGGGGTCGGGTGTGTTATCGCCGGTGAGGGCCTCGTTGTGGAGCTGGGTTGCGGCGGCGAGGAGGGCGTGGTTGGCGAAACCGGGCTGATCGGCGTGGTCGTTGGCGAAGAGGATCTTGGCCTCGGGGCTGGTCTGCTGGGTGGGGTCGTTGCTGAGCAGGCCGGCGAGTTCGGCGCGGGCCGCGTCGTTGGCCTTGGCCTCGCGTGTCTTGAAGTAGTTGACGGCGACGGCGGTGCCGAGTGCGACGAGGATGACCACGAGGATGCTGGTGCCGTGCCTGGACCAGAAGGTGCCGAAGTGGGTGATGAACTCCTGGAGGTCGTTTTGTTGCAGCTCTTCTTTGTGTTGCTTGTCCATGGTGGTGCTTAGTCGGTCAGGATGTTGAGGTTGGGAATCAGTGAGTCGCTGTCGATGGGTTCGACGCGGACGGTGATGCTGGTTCGGTTGCGCGCGATGCCGAGCGCGGTGGTGATGCGTACGTCGCATCGCTCGTCGTTTTTGGTGAACTGTAGGGTGTAGGTGCCGAGGGAGGCCTTGCGTTCGACGAGTTGCCAGCCCTTGAGGGGCATCTGGTTGGCGTAGAAGCGGTCGACGCGTGGCTTTGCGGCGCGGCCGTGGAAGGTGTACTTGATGCGTCGCGCGTCGGCGTCTTCGTGGTGACTGGAGAGGGCTTCGACGAGGCCGAAGCCGATGGGGGTGGGCAGGTCGTCGACGGTGGCGT
>JANQJT010000236.1 GCA_028281485.1 Phycisphaeraceae bacterium | reverse complement strand
TGACGCCCTGTTGTTTGAGTTCGGCGGCCTGTTGGATGACGTCGATGGATTCTTCTTTGGAGGATTCGAGGAAGCCGCAGGTGTTGACGACGACGGCGTCGGCGTCATCGGCATCGGAGACGGGCAGGAGGCCGTCTTCGGCGAGCAGGCCGAGCATTTTCTCGGAGTCGACGAGGTTCTTGGGGCAGCCGAGTGAGACAAAGGCGACGGCGTTGATGTCGTCGGTGGCGGTGGGTGTGGATGTGGGGTCGGACTGCGGCATCGGCGGGGGATTCTAACGGGGGGAAAGGGGGAATGCGAATAATCGCCCGGGGAAGCTCGCGGAAGTCCCCTGGGAGTCCCCCCGGGCAGAGCCCGGGGCTAACGGAAGCGCGCGGTTCGTTGGGGTACTTAATTCACCGCGGAGGCGCGAGGCGGCGCGGAGGAATGCGGAGAGGGGAAATGAGTGTGACGGATTCGTGCTTGGTGGTCCGTGTCATCGGGCAGCGCTTCGAGGTGCTGCGCAGCGGTGTCGGACAGCGTGGCGGTAGACATGTGGCTCCCCTCGGGGCGGAACCGGACGTGGGGCACCATGATACCCGACGGGTGGCGGGAGTGACAGGGTTTGGTTGTGCGATGGCGGTGTGTTGGGTTACTTGAGGGGGATTGGTTTGAAGTAGTCGTCCTCGGTGTTGAAGGTGGTGTCGGGGCCGGCGGAGCGGAGTTCGAAGGTGGTGGGGTCGATGCGTGTGTACTTGATTGGGGTGCCCCAGCCGTCGGTGCGGTCGTTGACGATGAGTTGGCCTTCGGCGTCGCCGGGCAGGGCGTTGTTTTCCCCGAAGTGTTGCATGACCTCGCCGAAGATTTCCAAGCCTGTGAAGAATGTTTCGTAGTGTTGTATAGATCGTGCGGCGCCGACGGAGAACAACAGGGCGATGGAGCCTGCGAGGATGGCGGTTCCGATGAGGCCGATGATGGTGCCGAGGATGGCGAAGAGGCGGGGGGCTTTGAAGAGTGCGAAGAAGGAGAGGAGCAGGCCGAGGGGCGCGGTGATGACTAAGCAGCATCCTGACAGGGAGATGATGAAGCCGATGAGTCCGAGTGTGTTGGATTGGCGGGGCGCGGCGGCGGTCTGTGGGTCGAAACCGGGGGCGGGTGTGTGGTAGGGCGATTGATTGGATTCGTTCATGTTTTTTCCCTGAAGTGAAGGGTGATGTGCGAGCGTATTGTACCGTGGTGGGGCTGGGGTGTGGCGCGTGAGACAGCCGGAGCGCGGAAGTTTCTATGAGGGTAGTCGTTCAGAAGCGGGATGGGTTTCAGGGAAACGTGGTCAGAGGAGAGATTGTGAGGTGTGGTTGATGTGGAGTGTGGGGTGGTGGGGATTGTTGTTGTCGATGACGACGTGTGCGCGGCGGAGGGGTTGGGCTGAGTCGAGGTGGAGTTGTTGGCCGGGGATGTAGCGTGTGCGGTAGCGCTGGGTGACGGCGTGGGGTGAGCCGAAGTGTTCGGCGTCGCGCTGGGCGGCGCGGCGGGTGATTTCTTCGAAGTCGACGTCGACGTAACAGGTGAAGTCGAAGTGGTCCCGGAGCTCGTCTCGGAGGACGAAGACGCCTTCGAAGAGGAGGACGGCGTTGTGGGGCGCGGTGTGGGTTTGGGGGTCGACTTCGGTTTCGGTGCGGAAGTCGTATCGGGCGGGTGTGTAGTTGCGGTCGCCTTGTGGGCCGAGGGGGAGGAGGAGGCTGGTGGTGATGGCGTGGTGGTTGAAGGAGTCGTGGTAGTAGCCGGTGACAG
>JANQJT010000198.1 GCA_028281485.1 Phycisphaeraceae bacterium | reverse complement strand
GGCCTGTCGAACGTGAGCTTCGGCTTGAAGCCGGCGGCGCGGCAGGTGCTCAACAGCGCCTTTCAACACGAGCTGCAGAACGCCGGCCTGACCAGCGCGATCGTCCACGTGAGCAAGATCCTTCCCAAGACGCGCATCGGCGATGCGCAGTGGGACGCTGCGCTGGACCTGATCTACGACCGCCGGGCGCCCGAGCCGGTCGAGCTGGCCGACGGGACAAAGACGGACGATCCGTTGCAGATATTCGTGGACCTGTTCGGCGACGACGCGGCGGTGCAGGAGACCAAGCGGGACATTAGCGAGCTACCCCTGGACGAGCGGCTGCAGAAGCACATCATCGACGGTGAGAAGAAGCACCTGACCGAGACGCTCGAAGAGGCGCTGGGTGTGTATCCGCCGATCGACATCATCAACAACCACCTGCTGGAGGGCATGAAGGTAGTGGGCGAGCTGTTCGGCAGCGGTCAGATGCAGCTGCCGTTCGTGCTGCAGAGCGCCGAGGTGATGAAGATGGCGGTCGCGCACCTCGAGCCGCACATGGAGAAGATCGAGGGCCAGAGCAAGGGCCGGATCGTGCTGGCGACGGTGAAGGGCGATGTGCACGACATCGGCAAGAACCTGGTGGACATCATCCTCTCGAACAACGGCTACGAGGTGTTGAACCTCGGCATCAAGCAGCCGATCGCCGACATCATCAGCGCGTGGAAGGACAGCGGCGCCGACGCGATCGGGCTGAGCGGGCTGCTGGTCAAGAGCGTGAACGTGATGGAAGAGAACCTGGGCGAGCTGAACACGCAGGGCATCGACGTGCCGATCCTGCTGGGCGGCGCGGCGCTGAGCAAGCACTACTGTGAGTCGCACCTGCGCGGCGTGTACGACGGGCGGGTGTACCACGGCCGCGACGCGTTCGAGGGTTTGCGCATCATGGACCACCTGGTGGGTGACAAGCTGGACGTGTTGGACGAGGAGATCGAGACGCGCCTGGCGAAGCGTGCCGACGCCGAGGCCAAGTTTGCCGCGTCTCAGGCGAAGAAGGGTGGGGCCGACACGGCCACGCTCGAGCGTGTGCGCAGCGACGTCGCACGAGACGCGAAGGTTCCGGGCGCGCCGTTCTATGGGGATCGGTTGGTGGAGGAGGTGGCGTTGGATGCGGTGCTGCCGTACGTGAACCGCGTGGCGTTGTACCGCGGGCAGTGGCAGTTCAAGAAGGGCAAGCGGAGCGATGACGACTACGCCCGGCAGCTCAAAGACGAGATCGATCCGATCTTCGATCGGCTGGCGCAGCGGTGCAAGGATGAAGAGATTCTGACGCCGAAGGTGGTGTACGGGTATTGGCCCTGCCAGTCGGACGGCGAGGACCTGATCCTTTTCGACGGCGACGATCCGGATCGCGAGGTCGAGCGGTTCACGTTCCCGCGCCAGTCGGGCAAGAAGCGGTACTGCATCAGCGACTTCTTCCGTTCGGTCGATAGCGGCGAGAAGGACGTGATCGGATTGAGTTGTGTTACGGTGGGGCCGCGCGCTAGCGAGATTACGAAGGAGCTGTTCGAGGGCAACCGGTACCAGGAGTATCTGTACCTGCACGGGTTCAGCGTGGAGTGTGCCGAGGCGCTGGCGGAGCTGTGGCACAAGCGGATGCGGCAGGAGCTGGGTATCGACGGCGACGACGCGCCGACCATCCGGCAGCTGTTCACGCAGGGCTACCGCGGCAGCCGATACAGCTTCGGTTACCCCGCCTGTCCCGACATGAGCGACCAGGACAAGCTGTTCCGCCTGCTCAAGCCCGATCGCATCGGCTGCGTGCTGACCGACAACTGGCAGATCGACCCCGAACAGTCGACCAGCGCGATCATCGTGCACCATCCCGAGGCGAAGTATTTCAACGTGTGAGCGGGGTTGACTTAACGGGTTAGCGTTGCCGGTTTCATCACGATGCGGCAGCGGAAGTCCATGGTGTTTTGTGACTCGGCGGGGCCGGGGGGGCCTTCCAGTCCCCAGGTGTCGTTGATTTGCAGCTGCCAGGCGCCGATCAGTTCGAGGCGGGGTGAGCCGTCGTCAGTGATGTAGGTCTCGATCGACGCGGGCACGGCCAGGTCGATGGTCTGGTCCATCAGCGTGAACTTGCCGTGCAGGACGATGGGGGTGATCTGCGCCCATTCGATGGTGGTGTGGTCGGTCTGGATGGCGGTGACGGTGAAGTGGGCGCTGGGGTGTTCGACGACGAAGAGTAGGCCGTCGTGGATGTGTGCGTCGAGGTCTTCCTCGCCCATGGTGAGCGAGTTGGTTTGCACGGTGAGCTTGCCGGTGGTTTGGGACAGTGCGTCGGTGCCGAGGTTGAGCGAGCCGGTGAGTTGTGTGACTTCGCCGGCGTAGCCGTCCAGCGGCGGGGCGAAGGCGAACTGGATCATCGCCTCGGACTGCGCGGCTGCGGTGTCGACGGTCCAGCGCGTGGGAAGCTCGGTGTCGATGGGGGCCTGGGCTACGGCGCCGGCGGGCTTGGGAGGCAGGGGCAGGCCGAGTTGCTCGTAGGTTTCCGTGGGAACGGTGGGGGAGATGACGTCGAAGCCGTCGCCGATGGCTGATTGAGCGATCTGATGGGCGACCTGTTCTTCGAGCGCGCGTGCCGCGTCGGCGAAGACCGCGGCGCGATCGTCCCACGAACCGGTGACGGGCTCGTCGGTCTGGATGAAGACGGGGTCGTGGCAGTGGAACTGACTGAACAGGGCGATGCCGATGAACAGCTTACCGTCGTCGGATCGGTAGGGGTACAGGTCCATGTAGAACAGGCGATCGGTGCGTGCGAAGTCGGCGCTGGCGACGGGCTTGAAGCGTTCGAAGCCTTCGGCCAGTGCGGCGTGCATCTGCTTTTTGAAGGCGGCCTGGTCGAATCCTTCGGGCACGGCGCCGGCGAGGTCCGTGATCTTGATCGGCGAGCCGACGGTGGCGCGGCCGAGGTCGTGGGTGTACAGGTCGGTGAGGGTGAGGGCGGCGTCGGCCTTGGGCACGTGGCGCGCGGTGCGGATGAAGTTCTTGATGCGCATCGGCGTGGCGTAGCGACCCTGGTAGATCGATCGGCCGCGGTGGTTCTGGTAGACGATCAGCGGGGTGATGCCGACGTCCCGCGGCACGCCGGCGGCGACGTCGACGACTTTCAGTTCCACACCCATGTCATCGGCGAGCGATTCGATGGCGGGCAGGTGCTCGCGCTGGAACGACTCGGCGACGGCGGAGGCGTCGGGCTGGGTGAATACGATGAGCTGCTCGCCGGCCAACGCGGGTGCGGCGAGGAGCATCATCGTTAATGAGGTCCAGATGAACGCGGGGCGTGGGGTCATTTCTTCTCGTAACCGGTGATCTTGACGATGATGTCGATCTTGTTGCCGACCTTCTCGTCGCCCATGTCGGTCTTGATGCCGAAGTCCTTGCGATCGATGGAGAAGTTGGATCGGAGCACGAGCAGGTCGCCGGACTTGGCGCCGCCGCGTCGCTTGGCGCCGTCGGGGACGTGCGAGGCGGTGAGGGTGACGGTCTTGTTGAGGGTGACGCCGGCGATGGTGAGTGCGCCGTTGACGACGTAGGTGTCGGGCTTGTTGGGCACGGGCGCAGCCGAGCCGAAGGCGAACCTGATCTGCGGGTTGGCGGTGGCGTTGATCCATTCGGCGCCGTGCAGGACGTCGGCCATCCGGGGGTTGGTGGTGACGACGGAGTCGGTGTCGATGATGATGCCGCCGTGGAAGTGTCCGGGGTGATCGAAATCGATGTGGACGGCGCCGGACACGCCGGAGGCGGTGCCGACGAAGGGCTCGAGTTCGCTGTCGACGATGAAGACGACGGCGTTGACGCCCTTGGGGTCTTTGAAGTCGAAGAACTTGCCGCCGGCGTGATGGTGGTGGAGTGCGGGTGGTCGAGCGGGCTGGGTGGTCTGTGCGATGGCGGTGATGCCGATCAGCGCGGCGATGGCCAGCGCGGCGGCGGTGGATGCGATTTTTATCGAGGTCTTCATCGAGCGTTCTCCTGGATAGGGGGTTCACCCAGTTGTGTCGTGATCGTGCGGCTTGATTCCCGTCTTGATTTAGACGTTGGTTTTGCGGTTTTTGATGCACCGGATCGGACACAGTCTCACGTAAGTTTGTAAACTTGCGGCCTATGTCGCTCATCACCGTGATGAACCTGACCCACGCGCACGGGCAAAAACCCGTGCTCAATCGCGTGAATCTGGCGCTGCACGCCGGTCAGCGGATCGGCCTGGTGGGTCGGAACGGTTGTGGCAAGACGACGCTGATGCGTCTGATCACGGGGGATTACGAGCCGGACGACGGCGTGGTGCAGTACACGCGCGGCACGCGTGTGGGTTATCTGCCACAGGACCCGCAGTTGGACGGCACGCGCACGCTGCGTCGGGAGGCGGAGCAGGCGTTTGCGAAGCTGGCTGATCTGCACGACCAGCGGGATCGCTTGTCGCACGACATGGCCGAGGCCGACGGCGATGAGTTGGATCGGCTGATGAAGCGGTACGAACAGGTCGAGCACGCGATCGAGGCGGCGGGGGGCTACGCGATCGATCACCGGATCGACGCGACGCTGCACGGGTTGGGTTTGGGAGACGAGACGTTCGACGTGCCGGTCGCGGGACTGTCGGGCGGGCAGAAGGCGAGATTGGCACTGGCGAAGCTCTTGTTGGAAGAGCCGGACGTGCTGCTGTTGGACGAGCCGACCAATCACCTGGACATCGCCGGGCGGCAGTGGTTGGAGCGGTTTCTCAAGGAGTTCAGCGGGGCGGTGATGGTGGTCAGTCACGATCGCTGGTTGCTGGACGAGGTGACGGACAAGATCGTGGAGGTCGAGGGCGGGAAGATGCACGAGTACCCGGGCAATTATCACGCGTACCGTGAGCAGCGCGAGCAGCGTCGCCTCGAGCAGGGCCGGGTGTACGCCAAGCAGCAGACGTTCATCCGTCACCAGAAGCAGTACATCGATCGCTACAAGACCGGCCAGCGCGCCAAGGAAGCACGCGGCAGACAGAAGAAGCTCGAGCGGTTCATCCGTGACGAGGTGGTGGATTCGGTCAAGCAGGAGAAGGCCATCGGGCTGGACCTGCCCAAGGCGCCGCGCTCGGGCGACAACGTGATCACCACCAGCACGACCGGCATCGGCGTGCGCTACGACGACAAGGTGTTGTTTGACGGGTTCGCGACGCAGATCAAGCGCGGCCAGCGCATCGGGGTGATCGGTCCCAACGGCTGCGGTAAGAGCACGCTGACCAGTTGCCTGATCGGGCGACACACGCCGGACGCCGGCTCCGTGCGGATGGGCACGAACGTGAGCCTGGGTTATTACCGGCAGACACACGAGCACCTGGACGATGACGACACGCCGATCAGCTATCTGCAGCGGTGTGTGCCGGACGGCGCGTACCAGTCAGCGCGCGACCTGGCGGGGGCGTTTCTGTTTACCGGCGACGAGCAGGAGAAGCCGTTCGGCGTGCTCAGCGGCGGAGAGCGTACGCGTGCGGTGTTGGCGGGGATCTGCATCGGCGGGCACAACCTGATGGTGCTCGACGAGCCGAGCAACCACCTGGACATCCCGTCGGCGGAAAAACTCGAGGAGGCGCTGCGGCTGTACGACGGCACGCTGATTCTCATCACGCACGACCGCATGCTGTTGCAGGACACGGTGGACGAGCTGCTCATCTTCGAACCGGGCAAGCCCATCCGTCACTTCCTGGGGACGTACCGGGACTGGTTGGACGATCAGCACAGGGCCGAGGCCGCGGCGCTGCAGGCGCTGCAGCGGCCCAAGGCCAAGCCCGCGAAGAAGCCGAATCAAAAGCCGGCCGAGGACAAGCCGCGCAATCCGCTGGTGAAGATGAAAGACAAGGAGTTGGAGAAGCGCATCATCGAAGCCGAGAGCGCGCTGGTGGAGCTGGACCAGCGGCTGGCTGATCCGCAGCTGTACAAGGACACCGACGCGTTCCGCGCCGTGCACGATGCGCGGCAGAAGCTGGCTGCGGAACTGGAGCCGCTTGAGGCCGAGTGGTTGCGCCGCGCCGAGCGCGGGTGAGCGGGTTTAGCCCAGCCGGGCCTTGGCGATCTTCACGCCGATCCAGGGGAACAGAAACAGCATGAAGCCCAGCACCTTCGTGTAAGCCATGCCCTGGTACTGCAGGTGGTTGAACGACTCGCGCTCCATTGGCGAGACGATTGAGCTATGGAACTCGTACATCCAGTCGCCGGCTATCCAGACCATGACAAACCATGCGAGCAGGAAGATCATGGTGCAGACGAAGCCGATCATCAGGACGGTGGACACGACGTCGAGCGTGCGTTTGGTGTCTTCGATGGCCATGTGGTGTTGCCTTTCGTTCTAAGGTGCACGGCTCGGAACCGGGTCAGTCTTCTTCATCTTCCTCGTGCGTGCCCAGCCAGCCACCGACCGCGGCATCGGGCCAGTCGGCGCTGAGCACCTTGCGGTCGTCCTTGTCGAGCTTGATGTGCACGATCTCGCGTTCGTGCGTGCCGGGTAGGCCGTCGGGGTTGGCGGTCGTGACGGTGATCTCGTTGGCGGTGCGCCAGGCGGGCAGGGAGTAGTTGTCGTCGAAATCGATGTCCTGGATCACTTCGACTTCACCGGTGGCAAGATCGAAGAGATGGACGTGGCCCGATTCGGCGAGGCAGGCGAGGCGGGATTCGTCCGGGCTGACGGTGTAGTAGCTGAGGTCTTCGGGCATCTCGTTGGTAAAGCCGCGCGGGATGAGTCGCACCAGCGCCGCGTGACGACCCGGATCGAGCATGAACAGTTGCTGCTGCTGCGGCACGTCGTTTTCGGTCAGCGGCAGCGTGATTTCAACGGAGTTGAAGACGATGCGCCCGTCTGAGAGGCAGGTGGGTCGTGCGAACACGGCGAACAGGCAGCCGGCCAGGACGTCGTGGCCGTCGTCGGTATCGAGCTTGCCGTGTTCGTCGCGCACGGTTTGTCGGAGCAGCTCGCCGAGGGCTTCGCTGTTTTGCTCCTGTTGAAAGTAGACCGCGGAGCGGGAGTCGGGCGTCCAGTCGGCATACAGCCCGGGGTAGTGGTTGAGCTGTGCGCTGGGGCCGCCGGTCAACAATACGACGTGCAGGCCGCGCGCTTCGTCGTCGTCCAGGTCTTCGACGGTGGTGTACAGCAGCGCCTCGCCGTCGGGCGAGAGGATCAGGCTGAAGACGTCTTCGGTCGACGCGGCGATGAAACGCGGTTCGCCGATGTCGCCATCGCGATAATCGGCCACGGCGATCAGATCGAGCTTGACGCTATCGACCTCGCCCCAGGATGCGATCAGTTGTTTGTCGTCTTCGTCATCGAAGTTGTCACGGATGTACAGCTTCCAGGCGTCGACCTCGTTGTCGCTGATGGGGTGAGCGAACGTGTCGCGCACGAGTTCCACCGCGTCATCCCACGGCCGACCGGTCACGGCGTGCCGGCACGCGGCCGTAGCGCGTTCGATGATCTGATCGCTGCGCCACTTGTCGAGATGCTCGGCGAAATCGCCCCACGACTCGAACGTGGCTTCACCCTCGATGACGAGCTGTTTGCCATCGGGTGTCCACACGGCGGACTTGATGCCGGCGGCGCGCAGGTCGGTAAGATTGCCCTCGATGTCGCAGAAGCGCAGGCCGTCGTCGGCGAGGACGTAGGCGATCGAGCCGTCCGGCGACCAGCCGATGCGCTGAGGGATGCAGCCGGCGACAAGTAGCAGCGTCGCGATGATGATCAGCAGGCGTGATGTGATGCGGAGGTGGGAACGGGTCGTCATGGCAGTGTCTCGATGTGCTGGGATTGTTGGGTAAGCCGGGACCAGGTCCACGGCGTGCGGTCGGTTTTGGCGACGGCGGTGCGCCGGTTCGCGGCGTGCCGGTCGATGGACCAGAACGAGTCACGAGGTGTTTGCATATCGCTGTTCACGATCGGTGCGGGGTGCGGGGGCGACGCGGCGTCGGCGGCGAAGTAGACGGCGCCGATTGTCAGGCCGATGAGGACGGCGGCGGCGAGGGATAGGGCGTTGATCGTGGCGTGGAAGCTGCGCCGACGCGCCAGCGCCGTGCGCAGGCGCTCGGTGTCGAGCGGGGGGGCTTCGGCGGCGCGTGCGCCAATCGTAGCCTCGGCCAGCTCGACGGTGATCGTGATCAACTCGGCCAGCTCGCGGGCCTCGGGTGATGCGTCGATCGCGGCGTCGAGCAGCGTGTTCACGTCGTCGCTGGTCTGGCCGAGGCCT
>JANQJT010000153.1 GCA_028281485.1 Phycisphaeraceae bacterium | reverse complement strand
CATCACGCTCATCCTCCCCCCCCTCGCCTGCAACACCGCCGCCGTCTACAAAGCCTTCGACCAAACCGACAACATCACTCCCGTCGACGAACCCGCCGTCCGCGCCGTCGCCTCATCCGGCCCGCTCAACCAGCCGCCCTTCAACGACCTCGCTCAACCCGCCGCCGCCGTCGAACCCCGACTCGCCGAGCTCCGCGCCCAAATCGCTGACCTCACCGGCCAACCCGTTCACGTCACAGGCTCCGGCGCAGCGATGTTTGTTGTCACAAACACGCCCGACCGCGCCCGCGACCTCGCCGCTCGCATCACCGCCGACGCCCTCACCCCCGCCATCGCCGTCCAGACCATCGCCCCGTAAAAAATGCCAGTCTCTACCCCCACGAGCCGCGCACGTCAGTAAGCGGTTGCGATTCGTGGGATGAATCCGCTGAACGATCTCGATTTGAACATACAAAGCCCACCCATAGCCATGGGTGGGCTCCATTGTTGTCACGATTAAATGGAAGGAAGGGGAAACCAACCGCGATGGATTCACACACAATCCCACGACTTACCCGTTCAGCGTCGCCGCCTGCACCGCCTTCAGCTTCTCCGCCGAGCGATACTTCAGGTCCTGCGGCTTGTTGTACACGAAGTGCCCCGCCGGAACGCTCGCCGTCAAAAACACGCCGCCGCCGATCACGCTCCCCGCACCCACCACCGTGTCACCACCCAGCAGCGTCGCGTTCGCGTAGATCACCACATCGTCCTCCAGCGTCGGGTGACGCTTCTTCCCACGACCCGCCTGCGTCAGCGCATCGGCCTTACCGCCCAGCGTCACGCCCTGGTACAGCTTCACCCGCGCACCGATCTCGGCCGTCTCTCCGATCACCACACCCGTCCCGTGATCGATAAAGAAGCTCTCACCGATCGTCGCGCCCGGGTGGATATCGATCCCCGTCTTCGAGTGCGCGTGCTCGTTCATGATCCGAGGGATCAGCGGCACATCCGACGCAAACAACTCGTGCGCCACGCGGTGCACGAAGATCGCGTACACACCGGGGTAGCAGAAAATCGCCTCATCGGTATTCCGGCACGCCGGGTCGCCGTCGTACGCCGCCTGCACATCCAGCGAAAGCAATCGGCGTATCTCCGGCACACGCGTCAAAAACACATCCGTCACCCGCCGCGCCAACTCCGTGCAACGCGCACAATCGTCCCCCTGCCCGTCCCGCTCCAGGTTCCGGCTGTAACGCAGCGCCGCGTCCACCTGCCCCTCCAAAGACTCCCGCACCTGCGCCACGATCGACCCCACGTGATCCAACAGGTTCACGCTCGTCAGCTTCTGCTCACCGATAAAACCCGGAAACACCAGCTCGTGCAACAAACCCAACAAACCGATCGCCGCGTCACGGCTCGGCAGGAACGTCGCGTCGATGTGCTCCGCCCGAAGCCCCGTCTGGTAGCTGTCCACGATCCCACGCGTCAGCGCCTCCAGGCTCGGCCGATCCTGTTCACTTGGTCCCGATGTCTCATGCATGAATCAATTCCTGTCACACCCGCGCCGCGGCCCACACGACCGGCCCACCGGGTCCTCGCTACGATGCACACACCCCGCCGCCCGTCACCAACCCAACAAAAAAAGCCCCGCCGGGCATCCCGCTCACCTCTAAAACCCCGCAGAGCAGGGACGGCAACAGCAACGAATTTGCTCGAACCCCGATAACAGGTGGGTACGCCTCCATGTCATCCAGGACTTCCGCTCATCGGCGGCCTGTCCATCGCGACGCGAGACGCTCCCTGGGGGTTCGGCTTAACGGTTCGGCAAATACACGTCATTGCCGCCGTTGCCCTGCCATTCTGCGGAGCATGGTGCAATTCTCTACCCCTATTATATCGCCCAATCCCTCGACATGCCGCCAATCCTCCAACAAATCCCCGGTTGACACCCACCCCAAGTCTTTGATAATACAACGCTTGAAAGGCAGGTAGTTTCTATGAAATCATTCACCATCGCCGCCGCAGTCGCCCTCACCGCAGTCACCCTCACCGGCTGCAAGCTCGCCGAAAGAACCGACCAGGCCCTCGACTCCGCGGGCTACTACGCCGGCGCCGCCGTCGAAGAAACATGGTCCATCCTCTCACTCCGCGTCGACGACCCCGCCTACGACTACTACGACGCCATGGCCAAGGACCTCATCTCCCCCTCACGCACCGCCATCGAAAACCACGGCCGACGCGCCCGCACCATCATCCTCAACAACGACCAGGCCCGCGAAGACGTCGACCGAATCCTCCTCTTCGACAGGCCCTTCCGTAACATCAACCACCCCACCGAGTAACACCGACCACTCTTGAAAAACACATCCTCCCACACCGGGAGGATTTTTTTTGCCCAACACCAGGCCCCCACCATGTTCCGGCTCATCGCCAACCACTTCACACCCGCACGCCTGCCCTACATGACACGCCACAACTACGCGCGCGAGATGGCCATCGTCTGCGTCATCCCATGGTCCATGGCACTCATCGAAGGCGGACTCGTCGGCGTCCTCGCCGCCAAGGCCTTCCACGCACCGCCCTTCATCATCGCCCTCCTCGCCGCCGCACCCATGATCGCCAACATCACCTCATTCTTCTGGGCACACCTCGCCCGCGCAAAACGCAAGGTCCCCATCTACGTCGCCATCCACGCAGCCCAGCTCCTACTCGTCGCCATCGTCGGATACCTCCCCACCAACAACATCGGCCTGATCATCCTCTGCGCCGTCATCATCGCCGCACGCTGCCTCTTCGCCGGCGTCCTCACCATCCGCTCCACCATCTGGCGGCAAAACTACCCCCCGCACGTCCGCGGACAAATCACCGGACGACTCTCACAACTCGCCACCGCCTTCATGGTCACCGCCTCCCTCATCGCCTCACTCACACTCGAAGCCAACCCACACAACTACCGCATCCTCTACCCCCTCGCCGCCGCCATCGCCACCATCAGCGTCGTCGCCGCCTCGCGCATCCGCGTCCGAGGCGAACGCACACTCCTACGCGCCGAACTCAAACCCTCCTCCGCACCCACTCCCATCGGCGAAGCCACACCCATCTACGACGCCGACCCGCCCGCTCATCGATTCTCCATCTTCTCCGTACTCAAGCTCGACCCCGTCTTCCGAAAGTACATGGTCTGGCAGTTCTTCGTCGGCACCGCCAACATGATGACCCTCCCCGTCATCATCATCCTCATCTCCAAACCCGAGCACCTCGACCAGGGTTACATCGTCTCCATCGCCCTGACCATGATCCTGCCCATGGCCGTCGCATCCTTCGCACTGCCGGCCTGGGGACGCCTCCTCGACCGCATGCACATCGCACCCTTCCGCGTCCGACAGTGCTGCATCTGGGTCCTCTCCATGATCCTCCTCGCCGGCGGCGCCGCCCTCGCCGCATACGAGCTCGTCATCCCCGCACTCGCCGTCCTCACCCTCGCGCGCATCGCCAACGGCCTGGCCATCGGCGCAGGCATCCTCGCCTGGCAGCTCGGACACAACGACTTCGCCTCCAAACACCTCGTCTCACTCTACATGGGCATCCACCAACTACTCACCGGCATACGCGGTTGCTTCGCACCCTTCCTCGGCGTCGCGCTCTTCTCCGGCTGGAACGCCCTGATCATCAACGACACCACGCTCATCCCCGCCTTCGACGGCATCGGCTACTACATGTTCACCATCTGCGCCATCCTCGCCGCCATCGCAACACTCGGCTTCCACAGCCTCGCCAAAACCTCGCCAAAAAAACGCACCGACTAATCACACTCAACCCACCCACACCCCTCGCCCGATACAGTAAAACCCCATGCGTATTGCCGCCTACAACATCCTCGCCGGCGGAACCGGCCGGCTCGATCCCCTCGCCGAAACACTCCGTTACATCAACGCCGACATCACCGCGCTCATCGAGGCCGACTGCCCCGACGCCGTCGCCTACCTCGCCCACAAAACCGGCTGCCAGCACGCCCAGGCCGAATCCCCCACCTCAAACTTCCACGTCGCACTCCTCTCCCGATTCCCCATCCGCTCCGCCATCAACCTCGGCATCGCACACCCCACCCTCTCCCGCGCCGCCATGCTCGCCCGACTCGACACACCCCTCGGCCCCGTCAACACGCTCATCATCCACCTCCACGCAGGCCTCGGCCGCGACGCCGAAGCGCGACGCATCGACGAACTCAACCCCATCCTCCACGCACACACCGACCCCGACACACCCACCATCATCGCCGGCGACCTCAACACCA
>JANQJT010000063.1 GCA_028281485.1 Phycisphaeraceae bacterium | reverse complement strand
CGAGCCATCGCAACAACGGATCGTCGCTGAACGATCCGTCATCGGTCACGGTGATCGAGGGTTGCTCGCCCGGACTGTCGTCGCCATCTGCGGCTGCAGATGACGGGGTCTCGCTTGTGTTCATACGTTTGGGTAGGGCTTCGTTCATCGCGGTCTTGGCTTCACCTGTTACATCATAGACGCCCGTCGGAGGGGTGTGTATGCGTGGGGATGCCGATTTTTTAGCCGGCGGCGCGGTCCTTGTTTTCGCCCGACTTGGCGTCGGAACTCTCCTTGTCACCGGCGGGGTATTTGACGCGGCCGTGATAGATGCCCGCCAGGCTCTTGGTGATCGATTCCTCGATCATGTGCAGGTCTTCGAGGGTGATGTCGCTCTCGTCGAACTGGTCGTCCATGAGGCGTTTCATGGCGAGGTTGTGGACGAGCTGTTCGATGCGGTTGTGGGTCGGTTCGTCGAGTGTTCGGCAGGCCGACTCGCAGACGTCGCAGAGCATGAGGATGGCTTCCTCGCGTGTCTGCGGCTTGGGACCGGGGTAGCGGAACTCGAACTCGCTGGGCTGCGTCTGGTCGCCGGTGCTCTGTTTCTTGGCGGCGTGGTAGAAGTATTCGACGAGGGTGGTGCCGTGGTGCGAGGCGATGAAGCCGTGCAACACGGGCGGCAGGCTGTACTCGCGGGCGAGTTCGATGCCGTCCTTGACATGGCCGGTGATGATCAGCAGCGACATCGCGGGGCTGAGCTTTTCGTGACGGTTGGGCCCGCCGCCCTGATTCTCGATGAAGTAGGCGGGCTTGTTCATCTTGCCGATGTCGTGGTAGAGCGCGGCGACGCGACAGAGCAGGCCGTTGGCGCCGATCGCCGTGGCGGCGCCCTCGGCGAGCGTGGCGAGGTTGAGCGAGTGGTTGTAGGTACCCGGCGCGGCCTGGGCGAGCTTGCGGAGCAGCGGCTGGTTGGCGTCGCAGAGCTCCAGCAGCGTCATGGCGGTGGTGATGCGGAACGTCTTTTCGATAAACCGCAGCACGCCGTTGACGAAAAAGCCGACGAACACCGCGCCGATCAGGGCGTAGACGGCGTGCCAGCCGATCGCGCCGTAGATGCCGGGGACGACGTCGTGTTCGATGACACCGACGGCGTAGGTCGCCAGCGCGGCAACCAAACCGCAGGTCACACCGACGCGCACCAGCGTGCCGCGCAGGCGGACTTCGCTGAGCTGCGCGATGGCGATCATGCCCGCGGCCAGCGCCACCAGCACGTGCCCCACCGACAGGTCCATCGCCAGCGCCACCAGCAGGCACTGCATCGTGGTGATGCCCACGGCCAGGAGCTGGCTGTAGGCGATCGTGAGGATCATCGCGACGAGCATCACCGCGCCCACGGCTGCGCCGATCGCGACGTTGGGCGGAGCAAACGCCGCCAGGCTCAGCGAGATCAGCAGCAGCGTGGACATCACAAACGCACGCATCGGGTTCTCGGCAACACGGCGACGCAGCGTGAGGATGATCGTGCCGATGCCCACGGTGATCAGCAGGACCACCGCGACCAGCGACGCGCTTGCCATGACGCGATCGGTCGAAGAAAGGCTCTCGCGGTAGAGGCGGCGCTCGATCTGGAGCAGGTCGTACTGGTCTTCGGTGAGCGTGGTGGGGACCTGTTTCTCGTCGCGTTCAACCAGGCGGGTGGCCGGAACGATCACGTCACCGGGCAGGCGTTTGGTGGTCTTGGGCGTGACCTGCGCGGCGGCGGCCTCGCGGTCGGCCAGCGTCGTGTCGTTGTCGTAGATGTAGTTGGCGGTATCGACCTGCTCGAAGAAGTGCTGCAGGTGGGGCTGAATCGTCGAAGGCACGTTCCACGTCAGGTCCTCAGCCAGGCCGCTGATGCGCGACGGATCGGAGACGTTGAACACGAGCAGCTCGCTCTCCAGACGCGTTTCCTCCGGCTGGATGCTGAGCTTGACGTACTTGGAGACGGTGGCCTTTTCGATCTGGAAACGCTCGCTGGTCAGCACCGCCTTGCGGCGGTAGTCGAGCATGATCTCGTTGACGAGCTTGTCCCACTCCTCGGTGGGCTTGCCTTCCTGCTGATAGCTCCGCAGTCGACGGACGGCGGTGTTGTTCAGCGCGAACTCGGTGACGGTCTCGGCGGCGACGTCGGAGACGGAGTCGGCGTTGGCCATGTTGCCGGGCAGCGCGACGAGCTTCTGACGGATGGAGGCGAACAGCTGCTCGTTGGGGCGGTAGGTCGCGGCGACGTTGTCGCGGGCCTGCTGTCGCAGCGAGGTGGTCAAGGACTCGTCGGTGGCTTCGACCTCCACGCGCGCGACGATCGGCCGATCGACGATCTGGCCGACGTAGTAGTGCGGCCGGTCGTGGGCGTCGAGCACGATGAGGCTGGCCAGGGCCCAGAACACCAATGCGAAAATCAGCCCACGCGAGATGTGCCGCTGACCGATCAGCGATCGCAGGGAGGTCTTTTCGAGCACGACGTTCTTGCGAACCTCGGTGCGACGGGTTTTCGGCTGGCTGGTTTTTGCCATGCGTTATTGCCGGATCACTATCAAGCTGCCAACAGGCAGTTGCGTATCGTACTCAATCGGCTGGATTGTATCCCCGTTTAACCGACCGGTTCCTGGCCGCCGTAGGCCTCGACAATCCGCTGTACGAGGCGGTGACGGACGATATCGGCCTGATCCAACGCGATAAACGCGATTCCAGGCATTTTGCGCAACCGCCTTATTGCGTCGATAAGGCCGCTGGACTCACCGTCCGGCAGGTCGATTTGGCTGGTGTCGCCGGTGACGATCATCTTGCCGCCGTGACCCAATCGCGTCAGAAACATGAGCATCTGGCCGGCCGTGGTGTTCTGGGCCTCGTCCATGATGATGACCGAGTCGTTGAGCGTGCGGCCGCGCATGAACGCCAGCGGCGCGACTTCGATGACGTCGTGTGACATGAACCGCTGCACCTGTTCGAGCGGCATCATGTCGTTGAGCGCATCGAGCAGCGGGCGCAGGTACGGGTTGACCTTCTGTTGCATATCACCGGGGAGGAAGCCGAGCTTCTCACCGGCTTCGACCGCGGGGCGCACGAGGATGAGCCGGCGCGCCCGGCCTTTTTTGAGCATGCTCACCGCCGCGGCCACGGCCAGGTAGGTCTTGCCCGTGCCGGCCGGTCCGGTGCAGAACGTCAGGTCGTGCGTGCGGATCGATTCGAGGTACTGGCTCTGGCCGGCGGTCTTGGGGCTGATCTTCTGATGACCCACGTACACATCCAACGGCTCGTTCTCGTGCCACGGCTCGTCGGGATCGGTCGATCCGGTCAGGCGGTGCAGCCGCTCGACAACGTCGGCGCTGGACAGCGCCTTGCCCTGGCTGACGGTCTGGGTCAGCTCGGCGATCAGCTCGGCGGCGCGGTTGACCGACGCCCCCTCGCCGGTGACGCGCAGCACGCCGTCACGCGACGTGATCGCCACGTCCAACGCCTCACGGATGAGCTTCAGATGGCGTTCGGCCGGCCCGAACAACGCCACGCGATCGGTCTCGGCCGGCACATTGATGGTCAATTCCAAGCGAGTCTTCCTTCCGGCGGGATGGGTTTGGCCAACTTTGGCCTTGCCTTCACCGCTCGACCTGCCATTATAGCCCACTATGAGACCGCCTTTCGCGATCCTTGTCGTCTTGCTCGGCCTGGCGGCGATCGGCCTGTCAGGCTGCGCCGGCGATCCGGCGGTCCGCCCCACCGAGGCCACCGCCCCGCTGCCCGACCAGCCCAGCCGAATCTACACGATGTCCGTCGGCGATTTCGCCGAGGTCGTGCCGTGGGCGTTTAACGATGCGCACTGGGCCATCATCACCAGGACCGATGAGATCACCGCCTACGGCATCACCGGCCTGACGCCGGAGGATCGCCCCGTGGTGATCCGCGTGCGACAGGTCGACGACACGCAGCTCAGCGTCTGGATCAAGGTCGGGCAGTTCGGTGACGAACAGGCTGAGCAACACTTCCTCCAACTCCTCCAGCAGCGTACCGAGTGGTGGCGTCAGCGGATGAGACGCAACGGGTAACCCGCACGGTCACGAGCGCACGCATGCAAGCCGCGATCCTCGCCATCGGAGATGAGCTGGTCCTCGGTCAATCCGTGGACACCAACAGCGCCTACCTCAGCGCCGAGCTGTCGGCCCGCGGCATCATCACCGCGTATCACGTGACGGTGCACGACGACCGCGCACAGATCGCCGAGGCGATCCGCCAGGCGATCGAGGCGGCG
>JANQJT010000195.1 GCA_028281485.1 Phycisphaeraceae bacterium | reverse complement strand
CGCTGCGACGTCAACACGCCTGGCCTGGGACACCAGGAACTGGTCCTCATGATCGGCCATCCGTCGCCGCTGCACCGCGGTCACCGCATCGCTGGGCCGCAGATCACTGATGGCCTCGGCCTCGTACGCTGCGGGGTCAGCAAGGTCTTTGTCTGACAACCCCGCCACGGCACCGCTGGGAAGGTCTACTACGCCAAGCCAGACCTCGCGGTCCAGCACCCATACGCGTCGGCCGGATCGTCCCTCCTCACGCAGCGCGTGTGCGACCGCCGCTGTCAGGTCCGGCCAATCCTTGGGCCAACGCTTGACCCACGGCTCGGCTCCGGCGCGCACATCGGCTCGCATGAGCAGGCCTTGCGTGCGAATGATCACCGTCATGTCGGGTCGGGAAGGCATCGTCAGGGTACCTCTAGCACGAGCGTTGGCAGCGGTTGCGGTAGTCCGCCGGGGATATTGACAAAATAGAACGGATCGCTCAAGCGATAGGCTGGATTCGGGGGGCTGGCCACGCTTGGGTCGAGATTCTGTTCGGGCGTCGTCGTCGGATCGTTTGGCACCTGATACGCGCGAATGATCCGTGGTCCGACCGTCAAGTCGCCGCCGCCAAGAGCGGCAAGAGCGGGGAGTGTCGTCACGCCTACGGACGGGGTTGTACTAACGTCCTGAACATATTGGGCGAGCGTTTGCACGCCGCCGGTCGACGGGTTGGGGCCGTACACGCGGATGACGACGTAATTGGCTAAGCCTGAGTTTGTATCGTCTCCGGCGTCTGCGCCTCCGGGGCCTTCCACACCGCTGACGCTGACGGGTCCTTCAAAGCGTGCGGGTACCGCGCTGCTGATCCCGTCGATGTCGGCGGTCCCGGTGGATCCGTCTACTGCGTTCGCGGTGGCTTCGAAGACGAGAGGCAGGTCACGCTCGAAGTTGGTGCCGCCGATGCTCGCGGTCGGCCCCAGGCTGCCCACGATCTTGATGGGCCCCGATGCAATCGTTTCACCGTCTTCGTCAAATGTTCCAAACGGTCTGCCCCAACCGTCGGTCAGGTCGTTCGCCCCGACGGGTAGCCGCAGGTAAGGGCCGCGCCAACCACCGGCCACCGCGAGCGACGTGTCACCCGTCGGCGACTTGTCTATTGCGAACTCGTTGAGGCTTCCGATCAACCACAACTCATCCAGCGACACGGGCAGTCGTCCCACGTCCGCGACAAAGCCCGTGATCAGCCGCTGTCCATCCGGGCCGCGCAGGTCGGAGTCGCCGACCACGGCCGCTTCCAACTGCTCCAGCGTCCGCACCGTCTGCTCGTAGCGCGCCTCGTTGGTGAGGCTTGTCGTCTGCGTGATCATCACCGTCCCCAGCGCCGCGAGAATCGTCAGCACCACCACCAGTTCCAGCAGCGTCAGACCCGCGGCGCTGCGGCGCGAGCCATACCCCCGGAAAGCTTTGGCACGGGGCGCTCTGATCATGGGTTGGGGTCCTCACGGTACAGGTACAGCACCAGGTCGTCGTTCTTCTGCGCCGCGCTCGGTTCCAGCACATCGCCTGGTGTGTCCAGCACGCCGTTCGGCCCGGCCGAGATCAGTCGCACGTTTTCGGCTTCGTCGGGGTCCGCGTTGGGAAGCTGGATCACGACGGGGTTGCCCCATCCGTCCAGTGGAGCCAGGTCGCCGTTCAAACCATAAGAAGTCGTAAACCCGTTGCCGTCATCGATCTGATAGGTCGTTGCCGTGGTGACATCGATCCACGGCCCGTTCCAGCCGATGCGCGTCACCGGGTCGTAATCCATCAGCACGACGGGGGGGCCTTCGTCGTCGACGGGCGCCTGGAACAGGTAGACCAGTTGGGGGTGATCCTGCCGAGCGCCGATTTCGTCGGGGCCGGGCCAGGGCAGACCGGTGGCGTCGCCGAACGCGGTATTGCTCGCATCGGTTGCGTACCGCATCAGCTGTTCGTGCCCACCGGTGCCCACGATTGCCTGTGCCGTTCGCGCCAGTGTGGCCCGGGTCGCCTGCTCGCGGGAGTCTTCTCCCAGGTTGCCGAAGAGCGGTACGAGTACGGCGCCTAACGCGACCAGCACCACGAGGACAACCACCAGTTCGATCAGCGTCAGTCCCCGCGTTCGCAACCGGTGTTGGTCTGGGTTGGCGATTCGCCAACGAGCTGTGTTACGGATCCTGTTCATTGCCCGTCGTGAACCTTTTTATAAAGCCGATGCCGAGGTTTCCCCCGGCATCGGTGAATCAGTCGGGTTGTCGCTGTCCGCGTTTGTGGCGGAACGACGCGTCCAGCGATTACTCGTGGACTTCCTGCCAGTAGACGCCGGAGTGGTTGTCAGCGGTTTCGAAGGCGCCGCCGACGTGGACAGTGACGCGCTTGAACTCCGCGGAGCCGTTCTCGTTGTCTGCAATGGCGTCGCCGCTGTCGACCAGGAAGATCGCGCCCCAGCGGGAGTAGACCTGGTGGGGGAGGGCGCCTTCGGTGTCACCGAAGTGAACCGGGGGCTCGGACGTCAGGTCGCCGAGCAGGGACCAGGACTTGTCGATCGCGAAGAAGACGTACTGCTGGTTCGCACCGGCGGCCGGAAGGTAAAGCCCCTCGGCATCGGCGGCGGTCAGGACGACCACGTCGGTGGTATTGGTGAGCGCCGCACCACCACCTGGCGTGACGCCGTTTTCGAAGGTGACGTTAAAGCCGGGCGTGGTTGCAACGATAGAGGTGAAGACGGCTTCGCCGGTGCCGGCGGTGGCGTTGCCACCGGGGGCCATCAGGTCGTCGAGCGCGTCGATCTGGTCATCGGTGAGCGCGCCGGCGCGGGACGCGAACTCGGGAGCGTCGACGGGGTTCGTCCAACCATCGCCGAGCGTGCCGCGGGTGGCCTCGGCCTGGATGAGCATCTTGGTGACTTCGGGGAAGTTGGTCAGGCAGGTCGACAGGTGCGAGCGGGTCAGGGCGTTGCCCACGACCGGGACGAGGATCGCGCCCAGCGCCACCAGGATGGTGAGCACGACGACCAGTTCGATCAGGGTCAGGCCACGACGACGTGCAGCCGAACGGGCAACGGAGTGAGAAAGAACGCGACGCATATCAGAATCTCCATGGTTCGCGACAGGCCTCGGCATCCGAAGCGTCTCAATCGCCACCCCTCCCCAGACCTTCCGGGGAATACCGGGCACGGAGCACCGCAGCAGCCACGAACTTCGCGGAGTATACTGAAAATGAGAATGAGTATCAATTACTATTTTGGTTCTTTGGGAATTATATTCTATGAGAGGGTTCTGTTTTAGCAGGACTGCCCTGATGCAATCGTAAGCTGTTTTTGAGAGTGGGGATGCGTCACATCGCATTGATTAACCGGGAGCCGATCCGACCTTCTGGAGTGGCTGAAGGCGGGTCCCGTGTGTGCGACGGCCTGTCATGGGTCGCTGATCGGCAAACGGGGTTCGTGTGGAATCGTGTCGCTATATAGCTTCGATCCTTTCCGATTTGATGAGCGGGATTGGGTCTGGCCAGGTCCCTCGTCTTGAAGGTGGGGCAGATCGAACAATCTATCCATGTAAGGATACGACCTGGTGTGCGGAACGGGATCGATCGGGTTGCGTGCGAGGTCTGGCGTTGCTTTGAGAGTTGGGAGTGACATCTTTCTCGCGCATTTTCGCCGCGTCTCGCGAAATCCCAGTGGTCTGTGTGGCGGGATGAGAGTTCGATTCTCCTCGATTCCATTGTTGAGTTTGATGAACGCGAGTTTTCACGGGCCCGTGTGTGTTGTTGGGGCATGGGCTGATGTGTGTTTGTGGTGACAGAGAGTTGTCACTGTGATGCGGTTCGCGTGTAGAGGTAGATGATTGAATCGCGACGAAGTGATTTCAGTTGCGTGGTGAAAAAGTCATCGTATCTCAAAGATTCGGTCTTGCGGCGCGGAGGAGCGATGGGTTACAAACGGATCGTGGGAATGTGCCGGGTATTTAGTGTGCACAACAATTCATGTTGGCTGGTGCGCTGGTGGACCGGAGTTTCGAGTTTTCATCAGGTATTCGTTCGCCTGAAGACACGATCCAGTCGGCGGCGCGGAGTGTGCGGGCGGAACGCGTGGCTTGTGAAGCGGAAATCCGAGCTGCTCGTGCGCGAATCACAGCATTGCACAATCAATCACTAGAGGCCGAGGTGGAGAAGGCGTTAAAGGATAAAGATGCGGAGGCGACGCGCGGGCTGGTTCAAAATCACATTAGTAACGAACTGGTGAGCGCATCTTCGGCTGAGGTGTTGGCGGTTGAACACCAGATCGAGGAGGCGTAGCGTAAGCTGGAACGTGAATCAGGGAAGAGCAGCGCGCTGGTGTTGTTGAATAGCAATGCCGATGTGCCGAAAAAGTTGGAGAATGTATTGGAGCTGACGCTCGCGCCGGCAGGGGCGACGTCGGGTGATAATGCGGCTGCAACGCAACCGGCTGGTGATGGGACTGCAACAACGCCGGCTGGTAGAGGAAATGATCAGGCGACGGATCGCGTGCTGTATGTCGGACGTATCGTGTGTGCCTGGCGCACGAGTTGGACAAGAATGCCGAGGTGTTGGTGACGATCTTGGCGGGGCTTCTGGGCCGGCCACGGTGCCCGAGCCGACCAGCCTGGCGCTGCTGGGGCTGGGCGCGGCGGCGCTGGTGCGTCGTCGATGAGATTCGTTTGATAGACTGTCCATACCCTCACGTGTCGCTAGATGCGTGCGGGTTTTTTCTTGGTGGGTGGTTGGATTGGGGCGTGCGGGCGGGGGCATGGTGTGGTTTGTGGGGCGACGATATGATGGTGGCAGACGCGTTGATCAGATGGGAGCTGCGTTATGGCGAAGTGGGGCAAGGACAAGACCTCGATTATCTACGACAGCTATGAGGAGTTTGTCGAGATCCAGAAGGGGCGGATGAAGGACACGGAGCGCTTCGATCCGCGCGCGGAGAAGCACATCCGTCACGACCTGAAGCGTTTGTACAAGCACATCAAGAAGGGGGATCGTGTGCTGGACGCGGGTTGTCGCGACGGTTGGGCGATCGGTCGGATGGCGCACGACGGGTACGCGGGGGCGGTGGGGATCGACGTGGTGCCTGAGAACGTGGCGGTGTGCAAGCGTCTGGGTTTTGAGGCGATCGAGAGTGATTGCGAGAATCTGAAGTTCGAAAATGGCTCGTTCGATGCGGTGTTCTGCCGGCACACGCTGGAGCACGTGATCGATCCGCGTCGGGCGATGGAGGAGTTTGTGCGTGTGACGCGAGAGGGGGGTGTGATTCATATTGTGATTCCGATCGAGACGTCGGCGGAGCATCGGGAGATCCGTTTCGGGCACTCGACGGTGTTTGAGAGCTCGCAACAGTTCCGTGACATCGTGTCTGATCTGCCGGTCGAGATGCTGATGGAGAAGGATTGCGAGAAGACGGCGTCGGGGATCGCGTCGACGTTTATCATGCGTCGCGTGGGGTGAGTCGGCGGATTGCTAAGGTTAGAATCGGAAAGACAGAGCCGCCCCGATGTTGAGGCGGCTTTATTGTGTTGCCGGTGAGATCGTGGGGGGTACTGAGAAGTGATTTGAGTTGGCAATAAAAAACCGCCTCGCGAGGGAGGCGGTTGTGCGTATTTGTGTTCGGGGCTTAGATGCCGCCGCCACCAACGGGGCCGGGGCCGCCGCCGGTGCCACTGCCGCTGTCGTAGTAGACGTTGACCGAGGAGGACCACCATCCCATTCGGTTGTTGCTGGTGTTGTTGAGGATGTTGTATCGGGTGAGATCGGAGGTGGTTTCAAAGACGACCGAGCCATCGAAGAAGGCGGTGTTGCCGCCGACGGCCTCGGTTTCGGGCATGTAGTTGGAGGTAGCCGCGACGTTGGAGGAGATGTAGACCATGCCGGTCTTGCCGTGTGGGTAGCTGGTGGAGGTAGAGGGCCAGAGGATGTTGAAGGCGGCGGCGTCGGCGGCCATGACGAAGCCCTGTCCGGTGGGTTTCTGCGTGAGCTTGAGGGCGGATTCCCAGAGCCCCTCGGCGTTGCCGCGATTGGCCTCGAGGTTGTATCCGCCGTAGCGACCGGGGTGGTAGTGATAGCCGATTCGGACGCGGTTGAAGACGAAGGTGGGGTCTTCTTCGAACTCACGGAGTGTGCGGCGGTCGGAGTTGGCGAAGGTGTAGAGGAGTGTGGTGTCGTCGCGGTCGGTGCGGTTGGGGCAGATGAACTTCTTGGGGTCGACGTCGTTCCGCATGAACTTGTCGAAGGCGAAGCGGTTGATCCATCCGATCTGTCCGTTGCCGGAGTTGCCTGCGGGATCGGCGAGTCGGTTGGCGTCGTGTTCGATACCGGGGTCGGCGGGGTGGAAGGTGCCGCGCATGCCCTCGGCGATGATGATGCTGGTTTGGGCGATGCCGCGGAGGTTGGCGGCGCAGGTGACGCGCCGGGCGGATTCGTTGGCGCGCGAGAGGGCGGGCAGGAGGATGGCCAGCAGCAAGGCGATGATGGCGACGACGACGAGCAGCTCGACGAGCGTGAACGCGGTGTGCCTGGGTTTAAGGGGTGGGCGAATCATAGGGTTGCCTCCTGGATGTGTTTGGGCGAATAGGGTCATGTCGTGCAATCCGATGCAGATTATAGGCGCAGAAATCTCTGCGGTTTACTCGGCGGGCTTGCTTTCGATCAGGAATCTTACCTGATCGACGAGGCGGGTGTCGAGGCTGACGGTGGCGGACATGCGGTCGGGGCTGATGGTGACGGTGTCGACGGTGTCGACGCGTTCGATGCCTCGTACGCCGTAGGTTTTTCCGGTGTTTTGGTAATTTACCAGGGGGTGACCGAAGAGACCGTCGGTGTTTCGGAAGATGGCGGGGCGTGAGATGACACCGAGGATGGGTCGGGGGAAGCGGACGGTCATTTGGACCAGGAGTTGTGAGTCGACGGTGTCGGGTGGATTGAATTGGAGCATGTAGGCATCGACGGTTGTGCCGGCGGGGAGGAAGTCGGTGTTCTTGATTTCGTTGAAGGTGGCGGCGGTGTAGGTGCGGGTCTCGGTGCCGACGCCGAGGATGTCGGAGTGAACGTGTGTGTTGGCGGATTCGAGGAAGACGATGGCGTGACTGCGGAGGTAGTGTTCGGTAAGGCGCGTGTCGATGGGTGGCGAGCGGTAGAAGCGCACGTCGCCGGTGAGTTGGAGGTCGTAGTCGGATTCGTTGAGTGTGCGGAAGAAGGCGTGGTCGTTGGGGATGGGTTGCGGATTGGTGTTGAGGATGCCGCGGGCATCGACGGAGGATTGTAGGCCGGATGTGAGGACGAGTCCCGCTTCGGATTCATCGTCGTCGTGGCTTGCGGGAGCGAGGTGGACCTTGCCTTTGAAGACGGCGGCGACGGTGTTGCCGGAGGGGTCGACGCTAACGCCGAACTCGGTGCCGAGGTCGACGATCTCAGCGGTGGGTGTGTTGACGGCGAAGAGTTTGGCCTTGCGTGGGACCTTGGCGGTGAGTTGGCCGGTGATCAGCTGCATGGCGTTGGCGTTGACCAGCTCGAACTTGCAGGGGCCCTGGAGGAGGACCTTGGCGCCGCTTTGCATGGTGAGCCTGGCGAGGCCGGATCGGATCTCGTAGGAGCCGGGGGTGAGTGAGTCGCCGAGCGTGATGGCGGCGGAGTCTTCGTGCCAGGTCAGATCGCGCGCCTTGGTGAGCGTGGCGACGGGCGTGTCGGCGTTGATGGCGGGGAGTTGGGCTTGTGGCCGTGTGAGGATGAAGGCGAGACCGATGAGGGCGGCGATCATGACGGTGGCGGCAACGGGGAACCATGGCCTGCGCTGTTGTCTGGCGGGGTCGATCTCGGTGCGGTACATGCGGAGGCCGGCCATGCGGAAGATGAGGTCGGTCTCGTGGTCCTTGCCGGTGTCTTCCTTGCGGCGGGGACGCGTGGGGGGGGTGGCGGGCAGGTGGGGCAGGTCTTCGATGGGCAGCGGATCGAGGTCGTCGTGCTCTTTGTTGGAGATTTCGTTGAGGATGTAACCCATCATCGAGTCGTCTTCGGTCTCGCTGGTGTGGTCGGGGTTGAGCATGGCGAAGAGTGTTCCGCCGATGTCGCGTGTGACCAGGACGTGTTCGAGGCTGGCGTGGACGATCGCGTAGCGTGCAAACAGATCGACGTGTTCGGGTTTTTCTTCGAGCCATAGCTTGAGTTGCTCGGCGTCCTGTGCGCTGAGCGACTCGTCGAAGTATTGGTTGATGAGTTCTATGGCTTGTTCGTGAGTCATGGTGTGGATTTCTGCTGTTCGGCCCGGTCGATACAGTCGCGCAGTGCTTTGCGGATTCTCAGGAGTGTGACGGAGATGCCACGGGGCGAGATGCCGAGACGTTGGCCGATTTCTTTGGGCCGCATGTCACGGACGTAGCGGAGTTGGAGGAGCAGTCGTGCGCGGTCTGTGAGTTGTTCGATGCACTTTTCGAGTGTCGCCGAGAGGCTGTTGTAATCTGAGGCGTGGGAGGCGTAGTAGCGTTCGATCTGTTCGATCATCTCCGAGTTGAAGATGAGGTTGTTTTTGTACTTGTGGTCTCGCCAGTAGTGCAGGACCTTGTTCTTGGCGATGCCCAGGGACCATGAGGTGAAGCGGTGGGGTTCGGAGGGGAAGGAGTCGGTCTTGGCGGCAACGGTGACGGCGACTTGCTGGAGGATGTCTTCCGCGTCGTCGGGCTTGGCGACGAGGGAGCGGATGTAGCCGGTGATGACCGGCTGCGCGGCGGACCATAGGCGTGCGAGGTCCTGATGGCGCGAGGCATTTTGATTGGAGTTTAGGTTTTCCGACATCTATCCAACCAGCAAAGTAATCGGGTGTATCTCTAGTATAAATGTTCCTTGTGTATGGGATCTATTAGCCGGGAAAGTAGATTTTGGCCCGATATATATCAGTTTGAGGGCTGTAGATGGGGGGGATTGGCAAAATCGGTGTGATATGCGGCAAAAAAGTTTCGAATTGCGCTAACACCTATACTTTGTTTGGGAACCCCATATGTGTACGGGAAGAGGGCGATAGGAGGTTTGCGATCGCCGTCTATTTATGTCGTCGGCAGCGGCCTCCGCTCTAGGAATGGTTGTTTTATTATGCCGACGTCTTCTTCTACAACTCTCTTGTTACCAATGGCATACGCCGTGAAGACGTCGCAGTTGTCGCCGATCTGTCGATTGTTTCGTACGTGATTGATTTACCTAAGCCTTGTTCTGGCTTGAGCTCGGCTTTTTTGGTCGACGAAGCGTTTCGGCTTTTCTGAGAGGTCCCGATCTGGGATCTGAGGCCGAATGACATTAAGGAGGGCAAAGCGGATGCAAAAAACGATCTGATCGCATGGCGATGCAACGTTGTAGCGACGGTTGTTTTGTCGCGGGTTGTTTTCTGCGTGCGACCGGAAAGAGAGCAGAGACGTGTTCGAAAGACATGTCTAACAGACAGAAGGAGTAACGCGTTATGAAGAGTCTCTCTCGTTTGGGCCTGCTGGGAGCTGCCTTGGGCATCTTCCTGGGCGGGTCGATTGCCTCGGCTGGCATTGTCACCGAGAATTTGTTCTACGATGCCGGTAACAAGACCGCGGCAACCCACGATTACACCGCTTCGCTGACCGACGTTGCGACGGGCATCGACTTTGATGTCGTCGTGACGATTGCGGCACAGGCCGGCGGCGATCTCCGTACCAACGGTGGTACCAGCGATCGTGAGTTCGGCGTCCGCACGGCCGGTGACAACGCGGCCATCAGCTCCGCCGGTGAATCGGTCACGGCGACGCTGACCAGCATCAACATCACCAACGACGGCGGGCACGGTGCCGCGGCGAGCGTCGTCTTCGATGGCTTCACCGATGTCATCCTGTTCTTCGTCGGCAATGACGGCGATGCGGGCAAAGTGACCGACGGCACAAGCACGCTCTTCCAGTGGGAAGGCACGCTTGATCCGCTGGGCGCCGATGCGGCTGACACCGTGATCTCCGTCGGTAGCGGCCTGCAGACCTACGGCGTAGTGGGCGAAAGCTCGGTCAATACCAACAACGCGCAGATCGACGTCTCCGGCACGCTGCCCACGACGCTCGTGACCGAGTTCGTGGCCCACTCTGGCGGCGGCACGACCGCTCCGGCCGACCCCAACCGCTGGCGCATCGACGACTTCGGCGTGCAGTTCACCGTCACCCCCGAGCCGGCGAGCCTCGCGCTGCTCGGCATGGGCGCGATGATGATCGTGCGTCGTCGCAAGTAATTGTTTCGTTTGTGCCTTTTGACACAACCGGTTGCCGGTTTTACCGCCGGCAGCCGACTTAACAGGTCTCCGTCGCGCATCGTGTTCGAAGGCACGGCCGCGACGGAACGGATAGGGAAAAAGTAACGCGTTGGGTTGCCCTTCACTGAAAGCAACTCAAATCACCCCATCGGATTGCAACAGGAGAACATGATGTTGAGTCGCAAAGCAAAGATGGTCTGCATGGCCGCCATTATCGGCGGTCTCACCTCGCAGGGTCTGGCACAGATCCTGATCGATTACGATGACGGAGATGCAGGTAACGGCATCCACGACGCGTCTATCCTCAACGGTGGATGGGAAGACGTCCTGGTTAACACCGGTGTTGCCACTGACCGCCTGAACTACTCTGAAACGCCCAACTGGACGAACATCGGCCTCAGCGGCGATCAGACGTTCGATCTGGTCCGAACCAATCTGGAGTATCTCGGCACGGATCAGAACGCCGTGATCGCCGAGGACCCCAACCGGTTGGCCGCGGTCAGCACCAGCCACACCATCGCGCTCGGCGAGGTCTTCGACTTCAGCTACGCTTGGCGCGACGCGTTCAACTGGGTTGACAGCGACGACCAGGTCGGCTTCGCCTTCTTCACCACCGACGATAACACCATCACCGGCAACATCGTCAACAACTACGAGTTCCTCTCGGGAACCTCCACCGCGAACGCCACCTACGAGGTGGTCAACGGCACGTTCATCGCAACCAACGTCGCCGATGTGGGCAAGAACCTGTTCGTCTCGTTCCGCGGCGTGGACGGCGCCGGCGACCCCGATGGCTTTAGCCGCATCGACAACATCTACGTCGAGGCTTCGTCCGCTCCCGTGGAGCAATACTTCTGGACCGCGGGCACCAGCGGCGACTGGAATACCGCCGGCAACTGGTTCAACAGCGGCGGCCCCAGCTTCCCCAACGCCGTTGATGCCGATGTCACTCTGGTCGGCGCCGGCACGGCGAATACCGTCACCCTCAGCTCCAGCGCGACCGTCAACACCCTTTCGCTCGAAGGCGGCAGCCAGTACACCGTCGCGACCGATGTGGGCCAGACCCTGACGATCGCCGACTCTTCCGGTGGCGCGGGCGATGCCGCCATCAACGCTGCCGGTGGCACCCACGAGATTTCCGGTAACCTGGCCGGCTCGGTCGGCTTCGACAAGACCGGCGACGGCGCCCTCCGCCTGTCCGGTGACAACTCCGCTCTGTCCGGAGGCATCCGCGTCACCGAAGGCGACCTCCGCGTGACCGCGTCCAGCAACATGGGCTCCAACACGGTGGATATCTCCAGCGGCGCCTTCCTCTATGTCGACGGCGACGCCGGCTCCGGCTTCAACGGCACGCTCACCAACACCATCACCGGTGACGGCGAGCTGCGTCTGGGTGAGAACTCGGACGGCGAAGTCATCACGCTCAACGGCACCGCCACCGGCGGGTTCAACGGCGTGATCGGTGTGCGCGGCGACGTGGACATCACGGCCAACAACGCGCTGGGCAGCTCGCTCGGCCGCACCTGGGTCAACCAGGCCAGCGGCACGCTGCAGGTGAACGGTAGCGGTCTTGTGATTGCTGCGGGTGAGGCGATCCGCACC
>JANQJT010000051.1 GCA_028281485.1 Phycisphaeraceae bacterium | reverse complement strand
CCGCCAGCTCGTCCACGATGTTCTTGATCCGGCTCCCGCGCACGCCCACGCACGCGCCCACCGCGTCCACCTTCGAGTCGATCGAGCTCACCGCCACCTTCGTCCGATGGCCAGGCTCACGCGCCAACGCCTTGATCTCGATGATCCGCTCCGAAACCTCCGGCACCTCCACCTCAAACAACCGGCGGATAAACTCCGGCGCCGCGCGACTCAACACGATCTTCACCTGGCTGCCCGTGTCACGAACATCCAGAATCATGCAACGCACACGCTCACCCGGGCTCTGCGTCTCGCCAGGAATCTGCTCGCTACGCGGCATAAATCCCTCCGCGCGACCCACCTGCACCACCAACGCACCGCCCTCGTAACGCTGCGCCGTACCCGTCAAAACCTCGCCGATACGACCGCTGAACTCCTCGTAAATGCTCGCACGCTCGTCCTCACGAAAACGCTGAATCATCACCTGCTTCGCCGTCTGCGCCGGAATACGACCCAGCTCCGAAAGCGGTATCTCGTCGTCGTTCTGGAACAAACGAATCGCGCCCGTCAGGCGGTCCACCTCACAGCGAAACTCCTCCGTCTCCTCGACGTTGAAGTGCTTGCGAGCCGCAGAAACCATCGCCTGCTCGATGTCAGCAAACAGCGCCTCTTTATCAACATTCCTGTCGCGGCTGATCGCATCAATAATCCGCAGCAGTTCCTGGTTGTTCATCGCCTGATCCTTTTCTTCTCAGGTTGTCGCCGCCGACTGGCGGCCTATTCGATTGTCCTCGCCCACGCTCGACACACGCGCAAGCCCTTTAAACAAAAAAACCACTCGGCGCTCCTGAACGCCCGTGGCCTACGAGTCCCCATGTGGGGCTACCCAAGCTCCATAAAGGAACCTCAGGTCATCATCGCCCCCTTCCCCATTTTCTGGGGCCGGCTGCGATGACCGCGGGCGTCACGCCTCGACACACGATGAGTCGTCTTCCAACTCATCGATGCGTGCCCGACTCGTAGACCGTTCCACTCATACTCATCCGACTCCAATTCGCGCCCGACCATTCGGGCTCACGTTCTCAGCGGTCTCCCGCCAAAACGATTTAGCCAAACATTGTCACCACACCCCACACACCCGTCAACCCCACAACCCCCATAAAACACACAAAAACCCCGCTCAACCCCCAAACTTGACCCAAAATCCCCCTTCACACCCCCCTTCTCCCTACGGCTTATGGCTTCTGCCTTATGACTTAACATCAATACGTCTTCGCCCAAAGCACCCGCTTACCGCTCGCCTCGCCGCTGAACGGACACACCCCCTCGACATTCCCACCCGGCAACCACTCACGCACCGCCTCATCCAAAGGCTCACAACTCACCACCACACCCAGCTCCTTCTGGATCCGCTCCGCCATCGCCACATCACCGTTCCAGTGCGTCAGCGCATACCCACCATGAATCTCAGGCTTCTCTCCATCCTCCGGCGTAAAGAACGCCTCAAACTCCTCCCGACGATCAATCACACGCGTGTGCTCACTCCGCCGCGCCTTCGCTCGCTCAAACATCCCCGCCTGAATCGAATCCAACAACCCCACCACACCCTCCAAAAACTCACCCCTCCCCATCGGCGTCTTCTCCCCCGTGTCACGACGCGCCATAAACACCCCATCCTTCGCCATGTCACGAGGCCCAACCTCCAGACGAATCGGCACACCCTTCTTCACCCAACCCCACGTCTTGTCACCACCACGGATATCCCGCTCATCCAGCTCCACCTCGATCGCCCGCCCCCCATAGCTCAGCCCCCGCAGATCATCCGCCAGCTTCCGACAATACCCCAACCCCGCCTCCGGATCGTCCGCCTTCATCGTGATCGGCATGATCACCACGTGCGCCGGCGCCAGCTTCGGCGGCAACACCAGACCATCATCATCCGAGTGCGTCATGATC
>JANQJT010000030.1 GCA_028281485.1 Phycisphaeraceae bacterium | reverse complement strand
GGACGCGGAGACGGACGCGATCATGGGTGATCCGGTGCACCGTGAGCACGTGCGGCAATTGATGGAAGAGGTGTTGGCGGGGGCCAGGGCGTGCGGGCGCCAGATCGAGCCTGGGTTTGTGGATCACATGATGGAGACGACGGATCGGATGACGCCCTACCGCACGAGCATGAAGATCGACTGCGACACGGGTCGGCCGATGGAGGTCGAAGCGATCTTCGGCAACCCGCTGCGCGCGGCCGAGGCCAACGGTGCGGAGCTGCCCTTGATGCGCGAGCTGTACGAACAACTCAAGACGATCGAATCGGCGCGGTGATCATTCCGTCTTCACGATGATTCATTTCTTGCGATGCGACTCGGGGAGCGCGGCTTCATCGTCGTGTTTTTCGACGTGTCCGTCGGCGTAGCCCGCGAGGATGACCTGACCAGTGCCTGCGGGCGCCTTGGTCCGCTCGTAGAGGAGGATCGTCTCGTACGGTGTTGAGACGGGTTTGGTGTCGGGCTTGATGTAGACGTAGGGATTGGGGTTAACGGATTGCAGGGGGCTGCGCGGCAGGGAAGGCAGGAAGCCTGTGTCGACGAGCTGCTGCAGCGAGTTGGGCCAGGCCTTGTGCTTATCTTCGTAGGAGATGATGGCGACGAGCGTCTGGCGGATGTTGGCCATCGAGGTGGCCTGGTTGGCCTGAGCGCGGGCCTGCATGAGCGCGGGGCGGAGGGAATCAATGATGCGGTCGATCTCCTGTTCGGTCCAACGGAGCGTGACGCGGTCGGGCTGAGGGATGTGGGGCTTGTAGAGCTGGAACAGCGCCGCGATGACCTGGGGCGGTGTGTCGGGGTCTTCACGGATCATCAGTTCGATGGCCTGCCTGCCGAGCAAGGTGGCACGCTGAGCGCCGGCGACGTCGTTGAATTGTCCGGCGCATTCGATGGTCAGGCCGTCGTCGTGGGTGAGCTTGGCGGTGGCGTAACGCAGGTCAGCGGCGAACTGGGCGATGTCCAACTCGCTGATGGTGCCGCGCGTGGAGATGGGCATCTCGGCGAAGACGCGCCGGTGGTCGGGCGAGAGGGCCTGGACGATGCCAATGGGGGCGTCTTTGATTTCCTTGAGGCCTTGCAGGAGGTTGGGCCGACCGACCGGGCGGACCGCGTGCTCGAAGTGTTCGACGAGGCGGGAATGTCCGGCGACGACGGCGGAGCCGATCTGCTTGACGGCGCGGTTGCGGGGTGGTTTGGGGACGGGCGACATCTGGTGTGAGAGCGAGGCGATGATCGCCTGGGCGTCGGCATCGGGCGTGAGCGGGGCGATTACGGCGACGACTTCGCCGGCGTCGTTGGGGAACATGGCGGGCGTGAAGATGAAGTAGAGGCGTTGGCCGCCGGCGGTGGTGAACTGCGTCTGCCAGACCTTGGCCAGGGCCCGGACGCCCTCGGCGGCGGCTTTGGGCTGCGCCAAATCGGTGCCGGTGATCTGACCGATCCGATCGACCTGCCTGAGCACGGCGTCGACGACCGCGTCGATGTCCAGTGTGGTCATGTCGACCCGCCCTACCGCCATGGTGTGTTGATCGAGCAGGGGGCGCAGGGCCTGGAGGTCGGTATCGGCGCGCACGGTGGGCGAAGCGATGAGGAGAATCAGCAGCGTGAAGAGTGTGAGTGTGATGCGCATCATGGTGTTGCCTCCCGGGGGTTTAGCTGTTGGGTTTGATGGTGACGATGTAGCGCATGCCGTCAGAGGGTCGCATGCCATCGAGCAGGTCGGCTTCGAGCGTGAAGTTGTCGCCGTCGCGTGTGTACTGGAAGGGTTTGCCGGTGATGGGATTGGTCGGTAGAGGGACGAGTGTGATGTCGCCCAGCGCATCGGGGAGCGAGCCGGTCGCGGCGGCGTGGAGACGGATCGCTTCGACGCAACGCATCATCTGGATGCGACAGTCGAGCTTGACCTCAAGGAACTTGGCCCGAGACATCGCGGACAGGAGTCGCATGAAGGGGTTGCCACGTGACGAGGGCGCGTCGATTTTCTTTGCGGCCTCGCTGAGTCCGTCGCGCGCCTGCCAGTAGGGCAAGGCGAACCACTTGAACATGTCGTCGCGGGCTTCTTCGTACTCGGTGAGCATGTAGAGGCACACGGCCTGGGCGACGGGCATCCGCTCGATCTGTACGGCGGTGTAGCCGCGTTCGGCGAGCCAGTGCTTGGCGTGGGTGTACTGAATCAGTGAGATGCCGAACATGAGCGGCGCGAAGCTCTTCCCATCGATCCAGTAGTCGATGTCGTCGGTCATCTGTTGCAGTTCGTAGCGGATGTGTTCTGCGGTAAGCGTGTTCGCCTCGCCGTGTGCGAGTTTATCGAGCAGGGGGTAGCTGATGTAGAGCATGTCGGATTCGAGTTTCATGGCGTCGCGGAGCGAGATGAAGGGTCTTGGCAGGTCGGTCAGGGCCCAGTAGAGGTTGGGGGCGTCGGGTTGCTGGATGAGCAGGTCGACCTGGTTAAGCGAGATGGTCGCGACGGCGATGCCGACGAGGTCTTCGATGAGGGTTGGTCCAGACGCGATGTGGCGGGCGAACGACAGGCCGGTTTGCGTGTTGATGATCGCGTCGTCGTAGCGCTTTTCTGCGATGGCGATGCGCGTATCCAGCGCGAGGCTGTAGGCGATGGTGCGGTGTTTGTTGAGGGAGGGCAGGAGCAACGCGAAGCCCTCTTCGAGCGGATAGTCCCATTGGCATTGTGCGCGACGCGCCCCCAGGCGTACGTACTTCAGCGAGGTTGTCTTCGTACCCGCGCGTGCGGCTTCGATGTCGAGATGATCGAGCGGGACCTCGCCCCAGGCATCCCATGTGTCGCGGATTTGATCGCTGACGTTCTTGCTGAGCATGTCCACGGCGATGTAGTAGAGCGTGACGGCGTTGCCGTTTTTCGTGTCGCGCAACGACGGCAACAGCTTGTTCTGCAGAGCGGGTCGCGACTCGGCGACCGGATGCACGGTCATGCGTATGGTGTAGGGCCCGTTGTCGGGCTGGGTGTGGGTCGGTGTGTAGGCGGGTTGGGTGGCGGGCTGGGTGGTGGGGGGCGGTGCGATAACCTGTGCAACCTGTGCTCCGGCCGAGGCAACAGGAAAAACGATGAGTGCGGCAACAATGATGGTGAGCTTGTTCATGAGCGGTCTCCCTGGAACCAGCGGTTGCGCTGCTGGTAGAGCGTGGCGGATGACTCGTTGAAATCGGCCGGATTGTCGGTGTCGGGCGTGGTGGCAGACAGTGCGTCGAGGCCGGTGGCCAGGACGCGTTGCCGGACGCGTTGGTAGCTGTGTTGGCCAGACGCGTGGTGGGTCGGGTCGACGGTGTGACGGGTGAAGGTGATGCGTGGCGTGGTGAGTGATGGCGGGGCTTGGTCCACGACGTAGGTCGTGTGAGGCGCGGATGTGGATTGATCGGCGGGGAGTGTGTGCAGTGCGAGGCTGACGGCGAGGCAGGCGACGAGCAGGCCGGTGGCGAGGCGCCAGCGTGCGGTGTCGCGGCGTCCGGCGGCGCGGCCGGCGGCGAAGAGGATGGCGTCGCCGTCGAGTGCGGCGGACGGCGCCAGGTGTGCGAGACGCTGCTCGAGGGGCGAGAGCGGGTCGGGTTGGTGCGGCGTGGTCATGATTCACCCAGCCTTTCGCGTAGGTGTTCGATGGCGTGGTGGTAGCGTCGGTGTACGGCGCTGACGCTTGAGCCGGTCAGGTCGGCGATCTGTTGATAGGTGAGCTGGCCCCAGAGCCGGGCGACGACAACCTCGCGCTGGTCGGCGGGCATCGCGGCCAGGGCGTCGGTGGCGAGGGCCGCGTCGTGCGCGGTGCCGTTGTCGCTGACGAACCAGCTCTGGCGCATCTGGGCGACGGTCTGTTCGTGCCGGCGGCGGCGCTGGCGTGAGCGGTTGGCGCTGATGGCGCCGTTGCGGACGACGCGGTACAGCCAGGCGGGCGGGTTGTCGGGCCAGGGGGTTTGTTTGGCGAGCTTCATGAGGGCGTCCTGAACGATGTCTTCGGGACAGTCGCACAGCTGCCGCGCGTAGAGCACGAGGGCTGGGCCGAGCCGGTCGACCAGCGCCCGCAGGTTGTGCGGTGAAGCGTCTTGCGCGTCCTGGTGCTGGGTCTCGGTCACTGTCCTACCGATAGAATGACGCCATCGGCCCGGGTGCTTCCCGTGGATTTTATACCGTTTTGTGACCGTGTGGTTCGCCGGGTTATCTTGCGACGTTGCTCTCGTCTTTGGGTTCGACGTTGACCGAAGCCGACCAGTAGCCGCGGTTGGTCTCGCTGCCCGCGGCGTTGACCTGGTATTCGCGCTGGTTGGCGAACGTTTCAAACTTGACCGAGCCGTCGAAGAAACCGGTGTTGCATCCCGCGACGAAGTCGGGCGGGAAGCGTTGGTCGGGCAGCGCGAGGAACAATCCTTCTTCACCGTGGCTGTAGGTCGACTGTGCGCCGTCGGGTGTTGCTGCGCCGAGTTCGTTGCGGTCGGCGATGATTGCGAAGGTTTTCGCACGTGGTCTTTGTGTGATTTTAAGGGCGGATTCCCACTGGCCGCCGCGGGGCGTGTCGGTGACGGGGCCGAAGGTAGGGCGCGTGCGGGTATCGATCTTGATGCGGTTGGGACGCGCGGCCAGATAGAAGTAACCGAGCTCGATGGGGGCTTGGGGTGTGTCGGTCGATTCCATCAGCTTGTCGAAACGGTCCTTGTCGAGTTCCTCGCGATTGGGGCAGTACATCTGGTTGGGGGAGACGTCGTTGCGGAGTAGTTGGACAAAGAGCAAGGGGTTGATCTTTGAGACGTGGTCGTTGGCGTCCTTGCCCTCGAGGGTGTAGCGGTAGGTGGCCAGATCGGCCCTGTCGGTCAGGTTGCTGTCCGCGGGGAAGAGTGTGCCCCTGCGTAACTCTGAGATGATTAAGGTGGCTTGAGTCATCCGTCGAACGTTTTTCGCACAAGATACTCTTTGCTGATCGGTCGCGGCCCGGCTGAGGGTCGGTGTGATCAGCGCGATGCCCAACACGGTGATCGCGATGACCGCGAGCGAATCGACGAGGGACAGGCCGTTTCGGACACAACGGACGCGAGAGGCTTGATGCATGATGAGACCTCCGGTTTGGTTGAGTGTAACCGGCCGGGCCGGCGGGGGCGTAGAGAAAAACGTCTATTCCGAGAGTTTCGGGGGGCGATTGCAATCGTCGCGGTTCGGCTGGAATAGGGGTCTTGCAGCAGTAGAGGATTGCGCCCATGAGCACCGTGACCGAATCGAGCAACGTGGTGGAGATCGAGGGGCTGAGGACCCGGCTGATGG
>JANQJT010000027.1 GCA_028281485.1 Phycisphaeraceae bacterium | reverse complement strand
ATCACGTCGGCGATCGTCAGGCCGGTGCCATCGAGCTCGAGCGTGCCGGTGGACTGGTTGATCCAGGTCCGACCGACGGTGGAGCCCAGGGCGTTGTTGGCCGTAATCTTCACGACACCGCCGCGTACACCGACTACGCCGCCGAAGGTGCCGGTGGCGGTGCCGTCGAGCGTCACGACTTCGGTGGTCATATTGTCGCCGATACGCAGCCCGCCGGTGCCGGTGATGGTGTTGGCCAGGGTGCCGCTGAAGCCGGTGCCCGCGCCGTCGCCGTCGAGATAGAGGAAGGCTCCGCCGGCGATGTTGACATTGGCGCCGCCCAGGTTGGCCGTATCGTCCACACGGATGTTGCCGTTGGAGATGGTGATGGTGGTGGCGCCGGTGAGGGCGGAGTTGTCCGCGGTAAGCAGCAGGGAGCCGCCACCGATCTTCTCCACGCTGCTGTCGTGCAGCTTCGCGGAGATCTCGTGCGTGCCGGACACGTCGAGCTGCGCCGCGTCGAGCGTGTTGCCCGCCGCGAGCGTGTCGGCCAAAGTGATCTGATTCGAGCCGCTGACGGTGAGCTTGTTCACCTGGACGTTGCTGTCGATGTTCACGGTCGCCGGGGCGGTGAACGTCGTGCCGCTGAAGATCACGTCGTCCAAGGCGCCGGGCACGACCGGATCGGTCGACCAGTTGGTCGCCGTCGACCAGTCGCCGTTGCCATCGGTCACCCAGCTGATGACCGGCGAGGCCAGCAGTGCGAGCACCTGCACACCCGGCGTCGTCGTGTCATCGATCTGGAAGTACTTGCTGTTGACAATCAGCGTCTCCAGTTCGGCGTTCATCGCGGCCACGCTCGTCGCGTTGGGATCGACCGTCGGATCAATGCGAACCCCGTCGATGCTGAAGTAACCCTGGAAGGTTTTGTACGCGAGCGTTCGGCCGCTGGCATCGGTCAGGTCCGTGTGCGTGATCGTGCCCGAACCCGCAGCCCCTGTCCAGTCGAACGAACCCTCAAAGTTGCTGCTGTCACGCAGCGGGTTGGGATCGTTGAGCGTCACCGAACCACCGGCAAAATCAAACATGAGGTTCTGGACGTCTTCCGAGCCGCTGTTCAGGCGAACCCAGCCCGCATTGATCGTGCCCCCGTTCAGTGTCAACAGACCGTCGGTGGGGAGGACCTCCAGGCCGCCGGTCACGGTGACCGACGAGGTGGAATCGATCGTCAACGACGAACCACCGGCCCCCTCAACCGTCATATTTCCCGATCCCGATTCACTGGTCACGCTGACGCTGGTGCCGGTCTCCAGGATCAGACTCGAACCGTTCAAAACACGAAATGAGTTGCCGTTGGCATTGGCACGCGAGGTGTTGATCGTCGAGTTCGTGATGGTCGCCGAAGTGGCCGTAGCGTTCTGCCCGAGGTTCAAACCGGACAGTGTGGCCGTAGTGGTAGCCGAACTTGGCAGCAGGGAGATGGTGGAGTTGTCGATGTCCAGCGAGCCGCCGGCCAGACGGATCTGCACGTCTTCGCTGATCGTCGCACCGTTGATCGTCCAGTCGTGTCCCGTGAACAGGTAATCGATGGCGTTGCCGCTGGGCGTGGGCACGTCGGGCACGGCAACCGAGCCGGCGCCGCCCGCGTTGATGGTCCAGTTGCCGCCGGCCGTGCCGGGGTTGTTCGGGCCGCTGGTCCACATGCCGTCCGCGGCGGTGCCGTCCCACACGTAGGTGTCGGCGAGCGCGGTCGACTGCGACGCAATCAACGCCGCGCAAGAAAGTGCCGTGATCCAATGACGTCTCATGTTCGGAATCCTCCAGTTGTTCCTGTCTGCAAAAGCTGACCGAATTGAGTTTTCTGGTGCCTCTCGAAACGCGCCGACTTACCACGAGCGGATCCGTCGGCCTTGATTCAAAAGCGGGTGCGCCCCTCGCGAGACGCAGCCGCTACAGGAGGTTAAGCACTCCCCTGCCCGATCAACCCGTCGGGCGAGGAGGCGTCTTATCGCTTGCGTCGCACGAGCAGAAGCCCGCCCAAACCGATCAGCGTCAGCGACGCCGGCTCGGGGATAACGGTCAGGATCGATCCGCTGCCGCCATCAGAAACAATGTCCACGTGCGTGCCGATGACGGCCGGTGTGCCGCCCACCGAGATCTTGGTGATGTGCGCATCGGAGTTCGACGAAGCGGGGTCGGTCCAGTCCGCTACGGTCTCGTCGTTCATGATGATGCTGCCGGTCCAGTTGTCGGCCAGATCAATCGTGGAGTTGTTGATCGGATCGCCACCGCCGTTCAGGATCAGCGTCGACGCGCCCGACATGAATACCGACAGGCTTTGTAGAAACTGGGCTCGGGTTTCGCTGCTGTCCTGGAGCAACAACAGATCGGCCGCGCCGCCCGTCACGCCACGGATGCCATTGCCATTGGCCAAACGGAAAGTCGCGGTATCTTTCACCGTGAGCGAAAGCCCGTCGGAGAGGTCGGTGTGACCGGTGGCTCCGCCGCCGCCCGCGGTCGCGGTGCCGCCGACAATCATGTGTGCGGGAACGTCGACCCCCTTGTCGACCGTGCCGGCCGGGGGGTCGCTACCGACCGTCCAGGTGGGCTGACCGGTGTTGTCCGTCACGACCCAGTTGACCTCGGCAAACGTGCTCACACCATCACCACCCGCGTCCCATTCGATAACCGCACCGAACGCCGGTGCCGCCAACGCCATCAACGACGCGGCGAAAAATGTAGGTAATCGTCTCATAGAAAAGGTCCTCCAAAAATGTCGAAACAAATGACTCAGACCCTCTCTGTTCCCTTGAAAAGCCCGCGCGTCCACGAGATCACGGGGCCGGTATATGGACTTACACAATCGAACCATCCCGAAGCGCTATCGCAGACACTCCACAGCGATGACACTGATGCCGATGCTGAAAAAGAACACGGGAACGTGAAGATGCGCCATCTTTCAACCAACCTCCCAGACAGGGGTTTCAGTCGCCGCGTAGACATCTGCGGCCCAAACCCTCTTCCCGCTACATGTAATTGCGCCCCCGGGACGGCCTCTTAACGAAACGCAACATTTTTCTGAGATTCTTGTTAGCCACCGCGTTCAATCTCCAAAAGGCCCCACCCTGCCCGCATATCAACGCCACAAACAACAAAAAAAGCGGATGCACCCCATTGGGGGGCGCAACCGCCTTCTAGGATGGTATCATTGAAGCTCCATCGGAAGCCCAAACCGCGCGCTTCCCGCTACACATAATTGCCCCTCTCCGTCACATTCTTAACGCCCGGAATGCTTCATTTCACGGGCCGGGGACCATCCGCCGACAATCGATCCGAAAAGATCGCCCGACAAGAGAATAATGCGTACGCTGTTAAGTATTCACCCGAAAACGGCAATTATAAGAGGACGTATTCCACACCGGACGGCAGGCATGAAACAGGACGCAACCCAACCCTCGCCCGACAAATCGGCCAACCTCACCAGTCTCTGGATCACCGCCCAGCCGATCATCCTGTCCTTTGTCCGCTCCATGGTCTACCGGTTTGAAGACGCCGAAGACATCGTCCAGCAGGTCGCGATCGTGGCCGCCAAACGCTTCGACGATTTCGACCACTCCCGCCCCTTCGTCCCCTGGGCCCTGGGCATCGCGCGCAACCTCGTCTTGCGGTACAACCGCGACAAGAACATCCACAACGTCATCCTCGTCGACAACCAGCTGATGGAACAAATCACCGAGGCCTTCACCGACAAACCCTCGGGCAGCACCGAGGTCAACGTCGCGCTCGAGCACTGCATTTCCAACCTCACCGATCGCGCACGCAACCTCATCCAGCTCCGCTACGTGCGCGACCTGTCCCCCCGCGACATCGCCGATCGGCTCGGCACCTCGGCCAATGTCGTGTCCGTCACACTCAACCGCGTGCGAACCACACTCAAGAACTGCATCTCCAAGAGACTCGCCTCTCCGGGAGCGTGATCCCAACACCATGTCGCAACAAGACCCCACCCATCTCATCGACGCCTACCTCGACGGCCTGATCAGTCCGGAAGACCAGCAGAAGCTGCACGACTGGCTGTGCGCCTCGCGGGAGAACGTCGATTTCTTCGTGGATCGCTGCAACCTCAACTCCGATATCCGCCAGATCCTGCTCGTCCAGGACATCGGCCGGGCTCGATCCGACGTGCTCGGGGAAGAGTACGCCAAGCTGACACCGCTGCCCGAAAACACCGACGCAAACGATCGCTCACTCGGCGATACCGTCTCCGGTCTCATCCCCCTCAAGGATGTCGAGAAAACCAGTACGCCGAGCAGAACCCCGCCCGCTCCAACAGAACACACCCCGACCGTCGCGAACGACAAAGAGCACAAGCTCGTCTTCCACGCCCCCGGCGTCCGGGTCTATCGCACCCGTTTCAATGACGCCGACTCCCGCCGCTTCACCGCGCGCACCTTCCTCGCCGCAGCCGCGATGCTGATCGCCGCGACCGCCGCAATCTACTTTGCCTTCTTCAATCAGCCCCCCACCAACCCCATGCTCGCCACGCTCACCGGCGTCAACAACGTCACGTGGGCCAGTGAGAACACCGACCTCCCCCTCGGCGCCGAGTTGAAGAGCGGACGCTACGACCTGCAGGCCGGGTTCGCCGAGCTCACCATGAGCCGCGGCGCCACCGTCCTGATCGAGGGCCCCTGCATC
>JANQJT010000012.1 GCA_028281485.1 Phycisphaeraceae bacterium | reverse complement strand
GAGCTGTCGGCCCGCGGCATCATCACCGCGTATCACGTGACGGTGCACGACGACCGCGCACAGATCGCCGAGGCGATCCGCCAGGCGATCGAGGCGGCGGAACTTGTGATTGCCACGGGAGGCCTCGGCCCGACCGAAGACGACCTGACGCGCTTTGCGCTGGCCGACGCAATGGGCGAGACGATCGAGTCCGACGCCGCGGCGCTGGAGCAGATCGAGGCCTACTTCAATAAGCTCGGCCGCACGATGCACGAAACCAACCGGGTGCAGGCGATGTGCCCGCGCGGCGCACGCATGATCGAAAACACGTGCGGGACAGCACCGGGGATCGCGGCCGACGTCGACGGCACGGCGGTGTGGGTCATGCCGGGCGTGCCGCGCGAGATGCGCGAGATGTTCACCAACCACGTGCTCCCACAACTGCCCGGCGGCGTGGGACGCGTGATCCTGACTCGAAAGATCAACACGTTCGGCGCCGGTGAGTCAGCGGTGGCGGGCATGCTCGGCGACCTGGCGGTACGCGACCGCAACCCCCTGATCGGCACGACCGTAGCCAACGGCGTCGTCTCGGTGCGCATCCGCAGCGCGTTCGACGACGCCGATGAAGCGCAACGGCAACTCGATCTGACCACCGAGCGCGTCGAACAGGTCATGGGCCCGCTCGTGTTCGGCCGAGACGACACGACATTGGCGCAGTCGGTCGGCGCCCTATTGAAAGAGCGCAAAAAGACCGTGGCCGTAGCCGAGAGCTGCACGGGCGGGCTGATCGGCAAGATGCTGACCGACTGTGCCGGCTCCAGCGAATACGCGGTCGGCGGCTGGATCACGTACACCAACCAGATGAAGACCGAGCGGTTGGGCGTGCCCGATGAATTGATCACCGAACACGGCGCGGTGAGCGAACCGATCGTGCGAGCGATGGCCGAGGGGGCGCTGGCGCGCAGCGGTGCGGATCACGCGATCGCGGTCAGCGGTATCGCCGGACCGGCGGGCGGCACAGCCGATAAGCCCGTCGGCACGGTCTGGGTCGGCCTGGCCGGTCGGGGCCTTGCCACCGAGACCGCGGTCCACCGTCTACACGGCGAGCGGGAGATGATCCGCCTGCGCGCCGCACTGGTTTCACTCAACACGCTGCGGCTGAGGCTGATCGAGCCGGAATCGGTCTAAATCGCCTAAAACTAACGCGATTCAAGCATGTACCGCCGCTTACCGACGATACACTTGCCCCCCGCCGAGTTTTCCACGACCATGCTCGGCCTTTGCCTCGGACGGGAGAAAACAAGGTGAACGTTATGGCCGCAGACAAAACCGATACCGCCCATCAACCGATCAGCAACGTCCACGTCGCGCGCGTGGAGTCGCTGGTCAGCCCCGTCGACCTGCACACCCAGATGAAGATCTCCGAGAAGGTCTTCGAGACGGTGACCGAAGGTCGCACGGCGATCGAGAACATCCTCAAGGGCGAAGACGACCGCCTGCTGGTGATCGTCGGGCCGTGCTCGATCCACGATGAAAAGGCGGCGCTGGAGTACGCCGAAAAGCTGGCGGCGCTGCGTGATCGCGTGTCGGATCGGCTCGAGATCGTGATGCGCGCCTACTTCGAGAAGCCGCGCACGACGTTGGGCTGGAAGGGCCTGATCAACGATCCTCACCTCAACGGCTCGTTCGACATCCAGACCGGCCTGACCATCGCGCGTCGCCTGTTGATCGGCATCAACGAACTCGGCCTGCCCGTCGGCACGGAGATGCTTGACCCGATCACCCCCCAGTACATCGACGACCTGGTCGCGTGGACCGCGATCGGCGCCCGCACCACCGAGAGCCAGACCCACCGCCAGATGGCGTCGGGCCTGTCCACGCCGGTGGGTTTCAAGAACTCGACCACCGGTGACCTGCAGGTCGCGATCGACGCGATGCTTTCCGCTCGCAGCCCGCACGCCTTCCTCGGCATCGACGCCAAGGGTTCGGCCGCGGTCATCCAGACGGCCGGCAACCCGTGGGGCCACGTGATCCTGCGCGGCGGCGGCGGCAACAGCAACTTCCACCCCGAGGCCATCGACCACGCCGTCGAAAGCCTCTCGGCCGCGGGTGTCTGCGACGCGATCATGGTCGACTGCTCCCACGCCAACTCCGGCAAGAAGCACGAGAACCAGCAGATCGCATGGAAGTCGGTCATCGAGCAGCGCGCCGCCGGCAACCACAAGCTCGTGGGTATGATGCTCGAAAGCCACCTCGTGGCCGGCAACCAGAAGCTCGGCAACCATCCCGCCCAGCTGACCTACGGCCAGTCCATCACCGACGCCTGCATCGGCTGGGAAGAAACCGACCAGCTGATCACCTGGGCCCACGATCGCCTGGGCGCGTAACCGATCCGCTCCGGATAACATCACAGCGTACTCCAAAAACCAACCGAGAAGGGTTCGCCGCTATGGATACGTTCGACGCGATCACGCAACGCCGTTCGGTGAAGCATTACGACCCCAACCACGAGATGACCGAAGCCGAGATCGAGAAGCTGCTGTCGGCGGCGATCCTCTCGCCGACGTCTTTCAACATACAGAACTGGCGTTTCGTGTTGGTGCGCAATCCCGAGCTGCGCAAGCAGATCCGGGCCGCGGCCTGGAACCAGGCGCAGATCACCGACGCGTCACTGACGATCGTGCTCACCGGCGACCTGCGGGCGCACGCCAAAGACCCCGATCGGTATTGGGCCAACGCCCCCGAAACTATCCGGAACATCCTCGTGCCGATGATCGGCCAATTCTACGATAACCAAGAGGGCCTGCAGCGCGATGAAGTGATGCGCTCGGTCGGCATCGCGGGCCAGACCATCATGCTTGCCGCCAAGGCGATGGGGTACGATTCGTGCCCGATTATCGGCTTCGATCCGGTGAAGGTCGCCGAGATCATCAACCTGCCCGAAGACCACGCGATCGGCATGATTGTCGTGGTGGGTAAAGCGGCTAAGCCGGCACACGGACGCGGCGGCCAACTACCGATGGACGAGGTGGTCCTCACCGATCGCTTCGCATAAGGCGCATAAAAGAACCCCCAATCCTTGGATTGGGGGGCATTCCCTCGCCCCGCACCAGCCGCCCGGTGCTGTAAACAATCTCCTTGACCCGCCCCGTTGACGGTTCGTTCGACGCCACATTCGCCAGCCGCTTCCGCATCGCCAACGCGTGTGACAGCGTTTTCACCGCGCCTACCGCTGCGCGATGATCGAACAACAAACGTCTTCGAATCGGCTCCCACCGATCCGTCGACCCTGGCCCCTTATCTCTCAACTCTTGGGTGCCGCGCAACCACAGAACGCGGAAATACGCGGCGCTCCTAAACAAACCACATGACAACGATGAGTCAAGCGATTTTTAATGCGCGCTCGATGAAAAAACCGAGGCGGGCGTGCCCGCGCTCGGTTGCGTCACTCACATTTCGGTTTGATTACGGTCAGGCCTGACTGACGGCCAGTGCTTGCTCTAAATCGGCGAGGATGTCGCCTGAGTCTTCCAGTCCCGCGGAAATGCGGATGTAGTCGTCGCTGACGCCCGCGGCGGCGAGTTCCTCGGCGGTCTGCTGGCTGTGGGTAGTGCTGGCTGGGTGGATGACGAGGGTCTTGGCGTCCCCGATGTTGGCCAGGTGGCTGCAGAGCTTACAGGCCTCGATGAACTTCTTGCCCGCATCGGCGCCGCCCTTGATGCCGA
>JANQJT010000313.1 GCA_028281485.1 Phycisphaeraceae bacterium | reverse complement strand
GCCTCACCGCCTCGGATCAGCTTCAGGAAGTCCACGTAAGGCGGCGCAAAGTCCGGCATCATCCCCTCGCGCCACGTCTCCACGAAATCACGCGCCGTCACCGGCGTCCCGTCCGACCACTTCGCGTCCTCACGCAACTCAAACGTGTACACCATCCCGTCGTCCGAAACGCTCCAACGCTCCGCCACACCCGGCACCACCTCGAACGTGTACGGATTAAACGTGCACAACCCCTCGAACAACGCGTACGCCACGCGAACATCCGCCGACGCCTGCGTCATCGTCGGGTCCAGCGTCTCGTATGAAACGTAATGAAGCGTCAGCTCCGCCCGCGGCTCAGCCGAGTCCCACGCGATCGCCAACCCCAGCAACGCACCGACGAATACCAAAGCCAAAAACCAGCGCATAGGCCACGTTCCCACTCAGTCTACGGCACCCAACGACCGACCCGCTCAGTCAGAAGAACCCAGATCCAGGTCCTCACGCGCGATCCCGATCGCCTCCCGCGTCAGCAGACCGTCAGACGTCGATCCGCCCACCCAGTCGTACACGTTCAACTCGAACTGCGCATCCTGTCCCGCACGCAGACTCTCCAACAGCTTCGGACCGCTCCGCCCCGTCCACTTCGCCTCGTCGTACTTCTCCAGACCCCAGTTCATCGCACGCTCACACCGCTCCAACAGATCGTACACCGACGCCGTCGAAGCCTCGTCGTCGATCCCCCCCGCCACCTCGCTACGGATCAGCGACACGTACTTGCCCGCCACCGTCACGTACCGCTTCACACGCGGCAGGTTCGCCTGCGGCGACGCCACCTGCGCCTGGATCATCTGCGAGTGCAACCCCCGAAACGCCACAAACTCCGCCCGCGCCCCCGATCCGATCCCCGACTGATGGTAATACGCCGTTCGGCGGTCCAGCGCCTCGATCAACACGTCCCGCGCCTCCGAAACCGACAGCACGTTCAACACCGTGTACAGCTGCCCCCGCACGTCCGTCATCTGCTCTTCGATCAGCGCCGCCGTCACAGACCGCAGCACCTCCCGCTGTCGCACCTCATCCAACCCCGCATCCGCGCCGCTCGAACCCGACAGCGCCACCAGCGACTTCGCCGCCCAGTAACGCACCGGCCAACTCGCGTCGTCCAACCCGTCGATCGCCGCGTCCACCCCGTAACCCCCCGCCGTGTAACCCACCACCACCATCGCGTTCTGCCGCACCAGCGACTCGCTGTGCTTCAGCGCATCGCTCCCCCGCTCCAACACACCCACCAACAGCGCCGAATACCCGTCACGAAACGCCGGCGTCGCCCGCGCCTGCTGCAACGGCTCGATCAGCTTCTTGCGGGCCAGCGAAACCGTCGCCGGTTCGTCCACCAGAACCAACCGATCCCCGTAGTACTCCAGGTACCGCGAGATCGACTGCGACTGCGACGCGGTCAACCGCCCCTGCGCACCGTACGCCTCACGATCAATCAAAGGCTGGGCCAACGCCCCCCCCGCGCACACGAACAAAACCAACACCCCACAAAACACGGCTTGCAAACGAGCAACCTGATTCATACAGGCCTCCAGATCAGGCAGGTTCGCCCCGCTCTCCGGAGCACGGGCGGCTAAGGCCCCGCAAACTATCACCGCCCCAAGCCCCCGTCAAACTTTCCAATCCCCCACAAAAACCCTTGGCCTCTGTCATCACAAGGGTTACATCCCGCCGCCCACCACCCGATTATCAATCAAACGCACCGCCCCCACGCGCCCCGCCACCAGGCACACCACAGGCCCCCTTTGTATATCGATCACCTGCAGAACAGACAGCTTCCGCGGCTCACGCACCACCGCGTAATCCACCTCCACACCCCGACCCTCCATCACACCCCGCATCGCCGCTTCCACCGCCGTTGCATCCCGCTGCCCACCCTCAATCAAACGCGACGCCTCGCCCAACGCCCCACTCAGACTCAGCGCCCGCCCCCGCTCCTCCTCACTCAAATAAACATTCCGACTCGATAGCGCCAGCCCATCTTCATCCCGCACCAACCCGCACGCCTCGATCCGAATCGGCAAACACAGCCCCACCGTCATCGCCTCGATCACACGCAACTGCTGGTAATCCTTCTCACCAAAGCACGCCACGTCGGGCACCACCACACCAAACAGCTTCGCCACCACGCGACACACCCCACCGAAAAAGCGCGGCCGACTCGCACCCTCCAAATCCCCCCCCACGCTCGGCACGTCCACCAACACCTCCGCTTCGTCCGCCGGATACATCTGCTCCACCGACGGACAGAACACGATGTCCACACCCGCCGCCTCGCACAATTCCAGGTCCCGCTCGATCGGCCGCGGATACCGCTCCAGGTCCTCGTGCGGCGCAAACTGTGTCGGATTCACAAACACCGACACCACCACCGTCTGGCCGATCTCCCGCGCCCGCCGCACCAGGCTCAAGTGCCCCGCGTGCAACGCACCCATCGTCGGCACCAACACCACATCGCCCCGCGCCTCCCGGCGCAGCTCACGCATCCGCTCAATGGTCTCAGCCAACTGCATCCCCACACTCTACCACACTCCCC
>JANQJT010000278.1 GCA_028281485.1 Phycisphaeraceae bacterium | reverse complement strand
AACGAGGCGCTGGTCAAGCAGGCGCGCTTCGAGTTGAAGATGTACACCGAGCGTGCGAAGAACTACCCGACCGACCTGTCGCTGAAGTACCAGCTCGGTTTGCGCCAGCTGCGCCTGCAGAAGTACGACGACGCCGTGGCCAGCTTCCAGGAGGCCCAGAGCGATCCGAAGTTCCGCTCGGCTTCGTTGAACTACCTCGGCGAGGCCTTCGCCGCCAAGGGCTGGTACGACGAGGCGATCGACACCTTCCGCCGCGGCATCGACAACCACGAGTCCGACACCGATCCGATCGCGCTGCAGCTGCGGTACGACCTGATGGACGCGCTGGAGAACAAGGCCCGCAAGGAGCGCAAGATCGGGCTGGCCGAGGAGGCCTCATCGATCGGCTCGCAGATCGCGCAGACCAACATCAACTTCAAGGACATCCGCAACCGGCTCACCACCGTGCGTGAGTTCCTCGACGAGCTGCGCAACGGCGACGCGCCCGCTTGACGGTTGCCAATCGGCCGGTCCCCCACGACAATCGATCCCGTGAACACCGCGACCGCGATCATCCCTGCGCGATACGCCTCGACCCGCCTGCCCGGCAAGCCCCTGCTGGCCGAGACCGGCAAGCCCCTCATCGGCCACGTCATCGAACGCGCGCAATCCGCCGCGTCGATCGATCGCGTGATCGTCGCCACCGATGACCAACGCATCGCCGAGGCCGTCCAGTCGTGTGGTGGACAGGCCGTGATGACCCGCGCCGATCACCCCAACGGCACCTGCCGTATCGCCGAGGTCGTCGAGACGCTCGACCTGGCCGACGACGTGATCGTCAACGTGCAGGGCGACGAGCCCGAGATCGACCCGGCCGTCATCGACCGCGCCGTAGAAGTGCTGCGTGAAACCGGCGCCGCGATGTCCACCATCGCCAGCCCGTTCGGCCCCGAAGAAGACCCGGCCAACCCCAACATCGTCAAGGTCGTCTGCAACGCCGCCGACTGCGCGATGTACTTCTCGAGAGCGCTGATCCCCCACGCTCGCGAGGCCGCCCCCGGAACTTTAGACCCCGAACACTATCTCAAACATCTGGGCCTCTACGCCTACCGGCGCGACTTCCTCATGAAGTATGTGACGCTCCCCCCGACCCCCGCCGAGCAACTCGAGCAGCTCGAACAGCTCCGCGCCCTGGAACACGGCCACGCCATCGCGGTGGCGATCCACCCGTGCAACCACGTCGGCATCGACACCCCCGAGCAGTACGCCGCGTTCGTCCTGCGACACAACGCGTCACAGTACTGAGCCGATGCGACACCGCTCGGTCACCCTTGATGGGGACGGTCGAATCGTGCTACAGTAGGACATGCCCAACCAAGAAAACGACATCCTCGCCGCTGCCGGCCATTCCAATATCGAAACCGAGTTCTATTCGCCCATCCCCGACGGTTATAAGCCGGGTCGCCATAAGTACGTGGCCGTGCTCGGCACCGTCATGAGCGGCTTGGGCAAGGGCATCTTCTCCAGCTCGCTGGCCAAGCTGCTCAAGGACAAGGGCCTCCGCGTCGCCCCCATCAAGCTCGAGGGCTACCTCAATCTCGACTCGGGCACCCTCAACCCCTACCGCCACGGCGAAGTGTTCGTCCTCGACGACGGCATGGAAACCGACATGGACCTGGGCACCTACGAGCGCATGCTCGACCAGAACCTGACCGGTGACAACTTCGCCACGTCCGGACAGATCTACCGCCACGTGCTCGACAAGGAGCGCGAGGGCGGCTACCTCGGCCGCGACGTGCAGATGATCCCCCACGTCACCGGCGAGGTGAAGCACCTGCTGCGTAGCCTGGCGGTGAAACAGAAATCCGACGTGGTCTTCATCGAGGTCGGCGGCACCGTCGGCGACTTCGAGAACGGCTTTTACATCGAGGCGCTGCGCGAGCTGGCGTTCGAAGAACCCGGCAGCGTCTGCTTCGTGGCATTGACGTACGTGCTCGAGCCCAAGACGCTGGGCGAACAGAAGTCCAAGGCCGCGCAGCTGGGCCTGAAGAAGCTGATGGAAAACGGCATCCAGCCCCACATGATCGCCTGCCGGGCGACCAACGAGGTGGGCCCGAAGGTGCGCGAGAAGATCGCGATGTTCTCCAACGTGCCGGTGCGTGCCGTGTTCAGCATGCACGACCGCTCCAGCATCTACTCCATCCCCGAGTCGATGCACCAGGAGGGCCTGGACATCGAGATCCTCTCGATCCTCGACCTGCACTCGGCCGTGCGGCCTCGCGAGGAAGACAAGGCGCGGCGGGAGTGGGCCAAGTTCGTCGGCATGCTCAACGCGCAGCGCACCCACGACATCACCATCGGCATCACCGGCAAGTACGCCGCGCTCCGCGACGCCTACGCCTCGATCGACAAGGCGCTGGAACACTCCGCCGCCCACCTGTCCGCAAAGATCAACATCGAGTGGCTCGACACCACCGAGATGGACCCGACCAACCCGATCGAGATCGCCTCGCACCTCAAAGACCTCGACGGCGTGATCGTGCCCGGCGGTTTCGGCGCACGCGGCACCGAGGGCAAGATCGCCTGCGTGCAGTACTGCCGCGAGAACAAGCTGCCGTACCTGGGCATCTGCCTGGGCTTCCAGATGGCGGTGGTGGAGCACGCCCGCAACGTGTGCGGCATCTCCGACGCGGCCAGCAGCGAGTTCGATCCCAACGCCGCCAGCGCCGTGATCGACATCCTGCCCGAGCAGAAGAAGATCGAGGGCCTCGGTGGCAACATGCGACTCGGCGGCAAGGACGTGCAGATCAAGCCGCACACCCTCGCGGCCATGCTCTTCGGTCAGGAGCAAGCCAACAAGACCTTCAACGTCCGCCAGCGCTTCCGTCACCGCTACGAGGTCGACCCCAACTTCATCGAACGCCTCGAAGACAAGGGCCTCATCTTCTCCGGTCGCCACCCCGAACACCCCATCATGCAGGTGCTGGAGATCAGCCCGGACAAGCACCCCTACTTCATCGGCGCCCAGTTCCATCCGGAATTGACCAGCCGGCCACTCGAGCCGCACCCGATGTTCATGGGCCTGGTGGCCGCGGCCATCCGCCACGCCAACCCCGACCTGCCCGCCGAGCAGATCTCCTCCCGCTGGCTGCCGACGGTCGCCCAGGCGGCGTCCTGATCTAAACCGAAAAGCAAAGTGACACGCCCCCGCCGTCTGCTACAATGCGGCCCGTGTCGTAGTGTGTCCGCGATTCGATGAAGAGCTGGGAGAGCATGATCCGTACCTTGCGAAGGCATCGCCTGATCCGTCGCGCCGCCCATTGGGGGCTGCTCGCGTGGGCTGTGCTGTTCTTCGTGATCATCGCGCCCGGTCACGTACGCGGCCTGGTCGAGTACGAGATCGCCCAACTCACCACGACCAGCGAAACCAGCACCCTTGCCGACCTGGTCGGCTTGTCCGGGGCGCCGGTCATCGAGGCGCTACCCGCCTGCTGTCAGCCGACCGCGCCGACAGAAGACGGCCCGGTGATCCCGGTAGGCAAGCGCTGCGCGGTGTGTCAGATCGTCGCGACGTGTGACGCGCCGCCGGCGATGCTGTTCTTCGTGCCTTTCCATGAGCGTCTGGGGCGTTGTCACGACGAACCGGCTCATCATCAATACGACCGCACGGTCGAGCGCCGCTACGCCGGTCGCGCCCCGCCGGCTGTCGCCTGATTCCAACCCGATTTTGTGATTTGTGGTCCGGTCGAACGGTTCGGCCGGGCTGTGCCTGCGATCGTAAGGATCGAGGGTTGTGATGGAATCGAAGGCGACAGACGCGCGCAGCGCGTTCACGTTGGTCGAGCTGTTGGTGGTCGTCGGGATCGTGGCCGTGTTGCTGGCGATCCTGCTGCCGGCGCTGGCGCGCGCCCAGGACGGCGCGCGCACGGTGCGGTGCGCGGGCAACCTGCGACAGATCGCCCTGGCGGCGAATATGTACGCGATTGAGAACGACGACGTGCTTCCTCGCAGCTCGCACTCGGCGCTGGCGCACGGCCAACTGCCCTGGGGGCCGGCGCTGATGAACCAGCTCAACGCCGGCACTTACACCGGCGCGTTCGGGCCGGAGTGGGAGAAGCTCATCAACGGCCTGTACCGTTGTCCCAGCGACCTGCGACGCGGCGTCGGTCAGTACTCGTATGCCAAGTCGGTCTACCCCGAACTGACCGGGCCCGAGACGGGCATCACGCCCGCCGCCGGCAAGACCTGGCCCCGAATGCAGCGCATCCCGCGACACGCCAGCACGATCCTCTTCGTCGATTACCAGGGTACCAGCGACCACGTCATGGCGCACTTCTGGTACATCGGCGCCGCCAGCGACGACGTGGCCAAGCTGCGTCACCGAAACCGTGCCAACTACGCCATGGTCGACGGACACGTCGAGACCCTCGATTTCAACCAGACCTACGATCCGGCTCGAAACATCGATAACTGGAACCCCGTAACCGCCCAGTAGGGCGGAGAGAAAGAGTGAATGAAAATGCGTTCAATGAAGTTTGTTGTTCTTGGTCTTGTGGCTTTTGGCGCAACGGTCGTTTCGGCCGCGGAGGTCAGCCCTCAACTGGGCGGAGGCAGCGGCGGCGTTGCGGTCAACATGAAACACGTCGGCATCGGCTATCACCCCGGCGCCGACCTGCAATACGGCACGGCCGACGACCAGATGCACATCGATATCGACGAGATCGTCTCTCCCGGCCCTCCCCACCTACGCCCGCTCAATCCCGGTGATACGTTTACCGCCGGCCCGTGGCAGGCGCCGCTCACCGGCAAGGCCTACAACCACCAGTACGGCTGGACACCCGGAACGGGCCTGACCGATCTGTTCTTGCACTTCGGCGGGGCGGGGGTCAATGGAGATATCTGGGTCGAGTTGATCGATTCAACGCCGGGCCTGGAAAACTATCAAACCATGATGATGCCCGGGTCGGGAACCTACGACCCCATTCTGGGCACGGCCGGCTCGTCGACGAAGTGGGATTGGCGACACGACATGACGCACAACGCGTACGCCGTGCTCAATCCGACGCTGTCGGAATACGAGGCGACGTATCGTGTGTACGTCGCGGACACCGCGGGCGACGCGCTGCCGCAGTACGCCGACGCCGAGGTAACACTGAAGTTTACCGCCGACCCGGTCCCTGAGCCGATGAGCCTGGCGTTGTTCGTCGTCGGTCTGGCGGCGATCCCGCGCCGCCGATAAGTGCGGATCGACACACGCAAGCCTCAGGAGCAACCCCGATAATCATCGGGGTTTTTTGCTGTTCCTATCGCACACGGGTGACACGTTTGGCGCGTTGAAGCGGGTGGCACGTGTCGTCTTTTCACTGTCGATCGGTTTTCTGAATCAAATAAAATCGCTGACCCGCTGTTATTGTCCGGGGTTATATCACCGATTATGAACATGGTTCAGCTACCGCGTCGGGGATCGACTTCCGGAGGGAGGTCTTTTGTGACTTCCGATTCGACTGAGAATCAGGCACAGCAGTATACCAGTGAGAGCACCCGGCGGCTCACCCATCACGCTCGCGCGCTGTTGTCTACAGAGCAGGGCCCCGAACAGCTCTTAGAATCCATCACGCAGATCGCCGATGCCGTCGACGAGCTCAGCGACGAGGAGCGCAAGCAACTCGAGGAGCTCACGCGCCTGCTGCATCTGGATGAAGACAACGCCTCGCTGGCTGAGACGCTCAGCCAGGACGCGGCGTTCACGCTCGACGTCAGCGATGACAAGATGTCGATCTTCCTCTCGATCCGACCGGCGGTGGGCAACGGCCACGTGCTGACCCAGGACGACCTGGTCAGCGAGCTGCGCCAGATGAGCGTGGGGCCGGGCTTGATGATCGAAGAGATGAAACAGGCGGTCGAGACCGCCGCGGCCGGGGAGTCGGTCGAGAAGGTGTTGATCGTCGAAGGTCGCCTGCCGGACGAGTCGAGCCCGGATCGGCTGGCCCTGTATGCTCGCCACAGCAGCGATGGCAGCCTGGACGAGATTGATCCCGAAGCCCAGGTGGCCGCGCTTCGAACCGGTGGGCTGCTCTGTCAGACCGGCGACGTCATCCTCAAACGCATCCCCGGTGAGCCGGGCGAGAGTGGTTTCGACGCACTCAATCACCCGATTCACCCAGAACCACCCGATGAGGTTGAGTTCAGTGCCGGCACGAATACGGAGCTGGTTGGCGATGAGGTCGTGGCCAGTGTTTCGGGCGTGATCATGTTCGACGGCTCCCGCGTCGAAGTCCGCCAGATGCTGATCCGCGAAGAGGACCTGACCGCCAACGACGAGCCCATCGATTTCGAGGGCGAGGTCATGATCCGCGCCGCGGTGCGCGGCGGGGCAAGCGTGCGTGCAACGGGCAACATCACCGTCGACGGATCGGTCGAGGGCGCACGGATCGAATCGACCGGCGGCGACATCCGTCTGCGTCACGGCGTGGCCGGGCGTAACGAGGCGCTGATCAAGGCCGAGGGCGACATCAACGCGCGCTTCGCCGAGAACGCCACGCTGATGGCGGGACAGGACATTGTGATCGACATCGGCGCCATGCACAGCCGACTCATCGCCGGTCGCTCGATCCAGATGGTGCGCGGCCGCGGACAGATCATCGGCGGATCGGCGCTGGCCGGTGAGCTGGTCGAGGTCAAGCAGGCCGGCGCGACCAG
>JANQJT010000252.1 GCA_028281485.1 Phycisphaeraceae bacterium | reverse complement strand
CGCCGCGCAGGCCTGCGCCGATGCGCTGCTCAAGATCAACGAAGAACTGAACACCCGCGCCCTCGTGCTCGGCCCCCTCGCGCCGCCCATCGCGCGCATCGGCGGCTACTACCGCATGCAGATCGAACTCACCGCCGCCGACGCCCCCACGCTCCAACGCATCCTCACCACCGCACGCAACCAGGGACACATCCGCTCCGACGCCCGCATGGCCGTCGACGTCGACCCGGTAAGTTTGTTGTGAACTTTGCACATGAATTACTGCGGCAATATCAAACTACTCTTTGTCTCCCTCACTCTCTTGACTGATCGCCGCTCTGACTTCCACACACATCAGATTCGATCGTTTTAACAAATCACCAAGTTGTTTTTGCTCGTCCCGCAATTCGCTTAGCTTCCATTTTCTACCCTCTAGCCTTACCCAACATTTATCATGTTTTTTGAATTCCATTTCTGGTCTAAACACTCTGCGATAGGATCCTCAGAATGTTCGGCATGCAATGACCATATTCCATGAATCAGACTGTTTCGAATAACTCTCTTATCATGTATTGCTTCAACGCAGCAAACAATCTTGGATTGCAATTCATCATCTTTCCAGAACCTATACTCAGAGAGCTTGCGAATACTGTCGAGCTTTTTGCGAAGCGACATATCTCTCGCCAACAGCCCCCCAACTACTACATGGTCATTGTCCACCAGAGACTCAAATAGCTGACTAACCCAAAACTCTATCGCAGAAAATGTCGTGGCCAGCCTTCCCAAGATCACATAGAAATCATCTTTACCCTGTTCTTCGTCTAACATGATTAATCTCTAGCAATATGTGCAACAAGTAAGGGTATATCGAACGAAGGGAAACCCACCATGGGCCGTCGAAACATCGCCCCTATCGTACCCGCGCAGCATGACAACCGTCATTAAAAAGTGACCATCGATCTCCCACCCCATAGCCTATGACCTCAATCAGCGATTGCGCCGCCGCACCAGCATCACACCACCCAGCGCCAGCAGCGCCAGGCTCGTCGGCTCGGGGATGATCGTGAACGCGAGGACCTGCTCGGACACGTTGCCGACGGAGTTGGTCACCTGAAGCAGGTACTGGTGGTCACCGGGCGCCAGATTCAGCTCCGACAGGTCGAGCGCGAAGTCTTCCTCGTAGCCGCCCCATTCGCCGTCAAGCGGCGTCAGGTCCACGCCCAGCGGCGTGATTTCGTTCTTGAGTTGCTCAACACCGGGCTCGAACGGCGCCAAGGCGACGATGTCGTCTCTGAGCTTGAGAAAGGCCGAGCTGAGCGTGTTGATCGTGATCGCGCCCCACCAGATGCTCGGGCTCTCCATCGGGTTCACCGCAAACGACCCGGTCAGCACGGTGTCGGGCGTGACGGGTACAGACAGGTCATTATCGATGTCGATCACCGGAAACGTGTCGAGGATGTCGGGGATGCGATCGTTATCCAGATCGCGCCAGCCGATCGCGTTGGCCGTGCCGCTCCGCAGCGTCCAGTTGCCACCGGTCTTCATGATCGAGTCGCTGGTAGACGACCAGTTACGGATCGTCTGCTCACGATCCTGCCAATGCGCGTTGGTGTTCTCGGTCTGCAGATACCCCCCGAGTCTACTGACGTAGGCGCTGCTCGCACTGGAGTACTCGTCGTACGCACCGAAGATGTGCCCCGCCTCGTGGGCGTAAACGTTCGAGCTATCATCTTGGTGAGCGTTGGTGTACGGGCCGTTCACAAACGCAGAAGACCGCCCGTTCACCGGTCGCACAAACGTGGTAAACGCCCAATTCGTGCCGTACAGGTCGCGCGTGAATCGATTGAACTCACGCGTGGCGAAATGGGAATAGGTGCTCGATGTTGTGAAGGTGAAAAACTCATCGGTCGTGTTGGGTTCGGATTCACTCACAACCGTAAACGGGTTAGGCGGAGCCAGCCCGATCCCACCCGAGCCGGGAGGGATGATGTAATCCGGGTTATCGACGAGAGCGCCGTTCAGCGCATCGGCGTATCCGCTGGTGTCGGACGCATCGGACACGCGTCGCGGATCGCCGCCATTGACCACGTTCACGATGATGTCCAGCTGCGCCCCCGGAACAAACCGGTCCCGGGAGCGATTCATCCAGTAGTCCGCCGCCCCCTGGACCCTGTCCGTGTGCGTATTGATCTGCGATTGTGACCAGCCGTTGCCCGCGTCCGAGAGGAAAACAACGTTCCAGACGTACGTCCCAAGCGCGTAAACCGAGGTATCGTTGGAATCTGCCCCAAATGGAGTGGCGGCAGAAACGGGCACAACGGCGATCAGCACGACTGCCCACACACGTATACACAACTTCATAATGAAAACCTCCTCTTCCCAAGTCTTTTTGCGGAGATATCCCGGGGATCTCTATTAACTAAAACGTACCTCGCCACGCGCCGTGTGCAAGAGATACCGAAAGTTTTTGTGACTTTCCCCGCCCTATTCCTGCTCGGCGTCCATCGCGTCGGCCACGGCGTCCAGTTCGCTCATGTCCTGATCCTCGACACCGTCTTCCGCCCCACCATCGGTGGTGGGTTCCGGCGTCGACATCGCGCCCGCAGAGCCCTGCCCGCCCAACGCCCGGATCTTCGCCTCCGCGTCCCCCACGCTCAGCACGCTCAGCCCGAACTGCTCGCCCACCTTCACCGCGTTGCCCGTGCCGATCTGGCAGTTGTTCACCATCAGGTCCAGCGGCGCATCGGCGCTCTTGGCCAACTCCACGATCGAGCCCGGCGTCAGCTTCAGCACATCGCCCAGCGGCATCCGCCGATGACCGAGGCGCACGATGACCGGCACATTCAGCTTCAGGATCGTGTTGATGTCGGACACGGGCATACCCCTCTTATCGGGCGGATCAAGCCCCGATCTCAAATACCCGCTTCAAACCGATTCAAAGCGGCCAATCTCGCAGAATCCGCTCGGTCTCTTCCGAGTGACCGCTCTCGTCACGCACCATGTCCTCGAGCTGCACGGCCAGGCCCTTGTCGCCCATCGCGTCGGCTTGCTGCGCCCGCTCGGTGTAGTCGGTCATGGCCTGCCGCTCGGCCGCCAGCACCGCCTCGAGCATCTCACGGTTGCTCTGGGCCGCGGTCACCGCACGCGGCGTGGTGGTCGGCTCACCGCCCAAGGCCACGATCTTGTTGGCCAGAAACTGCGCGTGCAGCTGCTCGTCGGCCACCTCTTCGAGGAAGAACGCCGACAGCTGCGGCCGATACGGCCCCGTCGCCTTGGCCGCGTAGGTCGTGTACTGAATGATAGCGCTGAGTTCACCGGCCAGGTCTTCGTTGAGCCGATCGATCATCGTTTGCTTGTCCATGAGACTTGCTCCTGTCGCTGTGGGGTTCCGCGGCCCATGCGAAACGAAAAAACCGGATCGAGCCAGTGCCGATCCGATCTTATAGATGTCTCAAATCGCATCGCGTTACCGTCTTAAACCTTGCCGAAGACCAGCGAGATGTTGTGCCCGCCGAAGCCGAAGTTATTGCACATCGCGTACTTCACGTCGTGGTGCTGGGCCGCGCCGGCGCAGTAGTTCAGGTCGCAGCCGTCGTCGGGGTTTTCCAGGTTCATCGTCGGAGGGCAGTCACCGGTGCTCACCGCCAGCGCGGCCATGATCGCCTCGATGCCGCCCGAGGCGCCCAGCAGGTGGCCGGTCATGCTCTTGGTGGCGCTGATCGCCAGGTTCTTGGAGTGGTCACCGAACACGGCCTTGATCGCGCGGTGCTCGGCCATGTCGCCCAGCGGCGTGCTCGTCGCGTGCGGGTTGACGTGTTGAACGTCCGTCTCGGAGATCCCCGCCGACTTCAGCGCCCGGCGCATCGCCTCGGCGGCGCCCGTGCCGTTCTCGTCGGGGGCGGTGATGTGGCCGCCGTCGCCGGTCATGCCAGCGCCGCAAACCTCGGCGTAGATTTTCGCCCCGCGTGCCTTGGCCCGCTCGTATTCCTCGAGCACCATCACGCCCGCGCCCTCGGCGATCACGAACCCGTCGCGGTCCTTGTCGAACGGCCGGCTCGCGTGGGCCGGGTCGTCGTTGCGGGTCGACAGCGCACGCATGGTCATAAAACAACCCACGCCCAGCGGCGTCACCGCCGCCTCGCTGCCGCCGGTGACCACCAGGTCGGCCTCGCCGTACTGGATCGCCCGCAGCGCATCGCTGATCGCGTGCCCCGCCGCCGCGCAGGCCGTTACCGTCGAGTAGTTCACACCCTTAAACCCGTAGCGGATCGAGACGTTGGCGCTGCCGGCGTTGATCATCAGCTTGGGGATCAGGAACGGGCTGGCCCGCTTGGGCCCCTTCTCCATCACGCGGGCGTGGCCGGACTCGAACTCCTCCATCCCGCCGATGCCCGATCCGATGATCACGCCGCACTGCCACGGGTCCTCGGCCTCGGGGTCGATGCCCGAGTCGTTGACCGCGTCGATCGATGCGCTGACGGCAAACTGTGCGAAACGGTCCAGGCGGCGCAGGTCCTGGTGATCCAGGTGCGGCCCGCCGTCCCAGTCGGTCAGCTCACCGGCGATCTTGCTGGTGTGCTGGCTGGTGTCCCATCGCTTGATCGGCACGATACCGCTGGCCCCGGCCAAGAGCTTGGCCCAGACCTCATCGACATCGTTTCCCAGGCTGGTCGCCCAGCCCAAACCGGTAATGACGGCTCGGCGTCTTTCCATGAATGCAAATCCTGTCAAACCGGGCGCAGCAGACGGCCGCTGACGCGACGCCCGCTTGGCCTCGGATCAGGCCCGCGCGCGGCGGACCGAACCGACCGGTGCTCAGTCGGCCTTATCGATATGAGCGACGATGTAGTCAATCGCCTGCCCCACGGTCTGGATCTTCTCGGCTTCCTCGTCGGGAATCGAGGTCTCAAACTCGTCTTCAAACTCCATGACCAGCTCGACGGTATCCAGCGAGTCGGCGTTCAGATCGTTGATGAAGTGCGTATCGCTGTTGATCTCGCCCTTATCCACGCCCATCTGCTCGGCGACGATATCGATCACCTTGGATTCAATGTCTGCACGTTCCATGTCTGTGGCTCTCCTAATTTGCACTGCCGCTGCGGGGGTGCGTAAGCCGCGTTGCGGGCAATAATATCCTTAGCCGCCGCGACTGCCAAGCCGCTCGGCACTAAGCGTTTAGCGTTAGGTCATCGTCATCCCGCCGTCCACGGCGAGCACCTGTCCTGTCGTGTAAGAAGCCCCTTCTGAGGCAAAATACGCCACCGCAGACGCGATCTCCTGGGCCACGCCCATCCGCTTCAGCGGCGTCATCGTCTTCACCCCCTCCTTGATCGCGTCCGGCAGCACGTCCGTCATCTCCGTCTCGATGAAGCCCGGCGCGACCACGTTGGCCGTGATCCCCTTGCCCCCCAGCTCCTTGGCCAGCGACTTGGTCATCCCCAAAAGCGCCGACTTGCTCGCCGCGTAGTTCACCTGACCGGGGTTGCCCACCAGGCCCGCCACCGAGCCGATGTTGATGATCCTGCCCCACTTGCCCTTCATCATCGGCTTGGCCGCCGCCCGGCACGCCACGAACGCCGACTTCAGGTTCACGTTGATCACCTCGTCGAACTGCTCGTCGCTCATCCGCAGCACCAGCGTATCGCGCGTGATGCCCGCGTTGTTGACCAGGATGTCCAGCCGGCCGTGCTCGGTGAACACGGCGCCGATCATCGCCTCGATCGAAGACGAGTCCGACACGTCGCAGGTCTTCACCGAGGCGCTGCCGCCGGTGGATTCGATCGCGGACTTCACGGCTTCCAGCCTGTCGGCGCTGCGCGCCACCAGCACCACGTGCCGGCCCTGCGCCGCCAGTTCCAAGGCGATCGCCTCGCCAAGCCCTCGGCTCGCACCCGTCACCACCGCCACGCGTTGTTCAGTCTTGTCGCTCATCGCTTGCTCTCATTTCGGCTCGGCGTGGTTTTCCACCTTCGTCTTCTTGTCGATCCGTCGCATCAGCCCCGTCAACACCTTGCCCGGCGCCGGCTCGACATAGCGACCCGGCACGTTCGCGCTCAGCCACTGACAGTTCTGGCTCCAGCGCACCGACTCGGTGATCTGGCGAACCAGCAACGACTTGATCGATCCGATGTCCTTATCGTGCGGCTCGCCCGTCACGTTGCTCATCACGGTCGTCGTCGGCTCGCTCCACGACACGGCGTCCAACGCATCGCTCATCCGATCGGCCGCGTCCCGCATCAAGGGCGAGTGAAACGCGCCCGCCACCGTCAACGGCGTCGCCTTCAATCCCTCGGCCTCGATCAGCGCCACGCTGCGCTCGCACGCGCCGGCGCTGCCGCTGATGACCACCTGCATCGGGCTGTTGTAGTTCGCCGGCACCAGCACGTCGTCGCCGCGCGCCCCGTCACACACCTTCTGCACGGCCTGGTCGGTCACCGCACCGGTCACCGCCACCATGCTGCCGCCCGCCGATTCGGCCGCGGCCTGCATGAACTGACCACGCTGCCACACCAGCTTCAGCCCGTCGGAAAAACCGAACGCGCCCGCCAGGTGCAACGCCGTGTACTCACCCAGCGACAGCCCCGCCGTCGCGGCAAAGTCGTCACCGAGTTCACCGCGATCCCGCAGCGCCCGCACGCACGCGACCGTCGTCACGTAGATCGCCGCCTGCGCCACATCCGTCCGCGTCACCTCGGCCTCGGGCCCTTCGAAACAGGTCTTCGCCAGGTCGAAACCCAACACGTCGTTGGCCTCAGCAAACGTCTGGGCCGCGACGCTCGACGCCTCGGACCAACCCTTGCCCATGCCCACGTGCTGGGCGCCCTGACCGGGACACAAAATGACAAGCGATTCGCTCATGTTCTTTTCTGCCGCTCGCGCGGCTCGCTCTTGCTTACAGCTTCCAAAGGGACGCGCCCCAACTCAGGCCGCCGCCCTGCGCGACGAAGATCACCTCGTCGCCCGGACCGATCAGCTTCTGCTCCGTCAGCTCGTGCAGGCAGATGCCCGCGCTCGCCGCCGAGGTGTTGCCGAACCGGTCGATGTTGATGTAGATCTTGCTCTCGTCGAAGCCCAGCCGCTTCCACGAGCTCTTGAGCATGCGGATATTTGACTGGTGCGGGATGACCATCTTGATGTCGTCCGCCGTGCGCCCGGTGACCCGCAGCGCCTCGTCGACGCACTCGGCCAGCTTCTCCACCGCGAACTTGTACACCGCGCGACCGTTCATCTGCAGCTTGTCGAACTTCCCGGCGAAGTTTTCCTTCTCGCTCTCGGGGATGTCCGCCTCGGTGCGCGGCACGTACAACGCCTCGCCACGCTGACCGTCGGAACCCAGCGACTGGAACAGGCAGCCCCGCCCGGGATCGTCCGATGCCGACACGATCGCCGCCGACGCCGCGTCACCAAACAGAATGCACGTCGTCCGGTCCTCGTAATCCACGATGCGGCTCAGCGTCTCGCTCGCCACCACCGCAACGTTCTTGTAGAAGCCCGACCTCACACAGTTCGCCGCGAAGTGCATCCCCGCCACGAAACCCGTGCACGCAATGTTCAGATCGATAGCTCCCGCCGGGATCGCGCCGACCCGCTGAACGATCTGACACGCCATCGCCGGGCAGATCATGTCCGGCGTCATCGTCGCACAGATCAACAGGTCCAGCTCGCCCGGCTCCAAACCGGCGCTGGCAAGCGCCCGCTCCACCGCCGCGGCGCCCAGCGCCGCGTTCGGCACGCCCTCCTCGACGATCCGACGCGTGCGGATACCCGTGCGCTGCACGATCCACTCGTCGTCGGTCTCGACCATCTTTTCCAGATCGGCGTTTGACAGCTCACGCGACGGCAGGTCGATGCCCGTGCCGGCGATGCGAACACCCGCGGGAGGAACGCTCATTCCGCCACCTCGCCGATGCGCTGCTCCACAACACCCAGCAGCTCAGAAATCTTGTCGTTCACCCCGTGTTCGATGTAGCTGATCGCGTTGCGGATCGCCGCCGTGATCGTCCGCGACTCGCTCGAGCCGTGACTGATCAGGCAGATCCCGTTCGCCCCCAAAAGCGGCGCCCCGCCGAACTCGTGGTAGTCGTGCTTGGCGTAGATCGACTTCACCACCGGCTCGAACTTCATCGCCAGCTCCGGATCGATCTCGAAAATCTCGTGCGCAATCGTCTTGAACAGCCCCGCCGCCAGCCCCTCGGCCAGCTTCAACACCACGTTCCCCGTGAACCCCTCCGTGATCAGCACGTCCGTCTTGCCGTTAAACAGCTCCCGCCCCTCGCAGTAGCCGACGTAGTTCAGCTCCGGGTCGTTCTTCATCAGCTTGTGCGTCTCACGCACCAGCGACGTGCCCTTGCCCTCTTCGTCACCGATCGACAGCAGCGCCACGCGCGGGTTCTCCACGCCGTGCACCTCGCGGGCGTAAAGGGTTCCCATGTAACCGTACTGGTAAAGGTGGTGCGGCTTGGGCACGATGTTCGCCCCCACGTCGCACAGCACCATCGGCCCGAAGAACGTCGGCATCGTCACGGCGATGCCCGGCCGGTGCACGTTCGGCAAGCGACGCATGTACATCTGCGCCGCCGCAACACACGCGCCCGTGTTCCCCGCGGAGAGGATCACGTCGGCACGCTGATCGGCCGGCGCCTTGCGGCTGCCCAGCCACGCCAGTCGCGTAATCGAACTGTCTGCCTTGTTTCGGATCGCATCGACCGGGCTCTCGGCCATCCCGATCACCTGGCTGGTCGCCTCGATCACGATGCGCTCGTCGCCCGATAGGCCGCGCTCCGTGATCGTTTCAGCAATGACCCGACCGTCGCCCACCAGGACGAGTCGGTCGTCATCACCTAGCAACTCAAGCGCGGCGAGCGCGCCGTCAAGGATGGCGTCAGGGGCGTTGTCGCCGCCCATGACGTCGATCGCGATCCGCATAGATTCACTCTTCCTCAGCGTCCTGCTTGATGAACAGGCCGGGTCGGACATAGCCGCACTGATCGCACGCCGCATGCGGCAACTTCGGAGACCCACAGTTGGGACACGCAACCGTACGGGTCGCTGTGATCGCGTGATGGCTGCGGCGTTTATCACGCTTCGCTGGACTGGTACGCTTGACGGGCTGCATGGTCGAAATCCTCTTGCCGGGGGGCCTTGCTATCCACGACAACGAACGCCCGAGCCATGGCCCGGGCGCCGCAATCAAGGGGCGTAAGTTAAGGATTTCCTTAACCCCCGTCAAGATTACGCCCCCAATAGCCCCAAAAACCCTCCCCGCACCCTATCAGGTCACCCCATCTTCTCACCGAGCCGTTTTTTCTACAGCCATCCGTCTTTTTGAGCCAATCGGATCGCCCCCCCGCGTCTAAACTGACAAGAAGGGCGGAAAATCGTCGCGCCAAACGCGTCGGCAAGTGGGGACGACGCATCGCACATCGACACGCACGGACGCCCCATCGATGAAACGCGACACCAGGCAGGACCGCACATGATGGCTTCCATCAAACGCTGGACACAACCCGGCTCATCTCAGCCGGACGACACCCACCATACGCGCGCCCGCCACGCCGCCGAACCCTCCAGCTCCCTCAAGCGGCTCGGCCAACTGCTCACCCCACACACGCGCAAGATCGCCTTCATCATGGCCATGCTCTGCGGCCTGACCGTCGTCAACCTCTCCACACCCTGGCTCATCGGCGTCCTCTTCGACGAGGTCCTCATCGACGGCCGCATCGTCCTGCTCTGGTTCATCCTCGCCGGCTTCCTCGTCGTCTACCTCGCTCGCAACCTCCTGTTCTTCAACTTCAAGATCGGCATCAACGAGGTCGGCGAGAACGTCTCCTTCTCACTCCGCAAAAGACTCTACGAACGCCTCCAACAGCTCAGCCTCCAGTTCTACCGACGCAACAACCCCGGCAAGGTCTCCAGCCGCGTCATGAACGACAGCTACATCATCCAGCAGTTCATCCAGGACACCCTGCCCAGTCTCCTCCAGTCTGTGTTGATGTTCATCGTCCTCTTCGCCGTCATCTACGCTATCAACTGGCAGCTCGCGCTCGCCGCCACCGTCGTCCTGCCCGCCCACCTGCTGACGTTTTGGTACTTCCGCCGCTCCATCAAGCAGGCCAGCCACGTCGCCCAACACCAGCTCGCCATCGTCCAGGGCAACCTCTTCGAGAAGTTCCTCGGCATGGAAGTCGTCAAGGGCTTCGGCGCAGAACGCCGCGAGAAACAGCAGTTCCAGCAGGCCATGGACACCTCGCGCGACAGCCAGCTTCAAAGCCTCCGCTACCACGCCTGGCAGAAGGTCGTCGTCGACCTGCTCGTCGGCATCGGCACCATCGCCCTCATCGGCTTCGGCGCTTTTCAGGTCAGCTCCGGCAAGATGGAGCCCGGCGCGTTCATCCAGTTCTTCGGCTACGTCATGATGCTCTACCCCACCATCCAGGAGCTCATGAGCAGCTTCGCCAAGCTCACCCGATCCACCGCCTGCATCGACCGCGTCTTCGAGCTGCTCGACCACGAACAGTACATCGAGCCCGCCGTCGGACACGCCGTCACCTCTCCCATCCGGGGCCAGATCGAATACCGCGGCGTCCGCTTCGCCTACGACAAGACCCAGCCCGTCCTCAAGGACGTCACCCTCACCATCCCCGCCGGCGGCGTCTGCGCCATCGTCGGCCCCTCCGGCGCGGGCAAGAGCACACTGGCCAACCTCGTCCCACGCTTCCTCGATCCCGATGCCGGCGCCGTCTACCTCGACGGCAAACCCCTCAACCGCTTCGACCTCGAGCACCTCCGCAACGCCATCGGCATCGCCTTCCAGGAGTGCTTCCTGTTCAACACCACCATCTTCGAGAACATCCGCTACGCCCGCCCCGACGCCTCCATGCAGCAGATCATCGAGACCGCCAAGCACACCGGCGCACACGACTTCATCTCCAAGCTCCCCGACGGCTACGACACGCTCGTCGGCGAGGGCGGCACAACCCTCAGCCGCGGCGAGATGCAACGCATCACGCTCACCCGCGCCATGCTCAAGAACCCCCGCATCCTCATCCTCGACGAGGCCACCGCCTCCATCGACGCCGCCAGCCAGCAACGCATCATCCCCGCCATCCGCAAGTTCATGCAGGGCAAGACCACCCTCATGATCACACACACACCCGACCTCATCCGACACGCCGACATGGTCGTCCAGCTCCGCGATGGTAGAATCGAGTTCACCGGCCCGCCCGATGCCGATGCGGAGGACACGATGCGAAACGGCAAGTCCGAACACACCCCACCCGCCGATCCCCCCGTCATCGAAACCCCTCCGGCGCCGACACAACCGCGCAACACGCCCACCGCCCTCCTCGCCGCGCTCGTCCTCTCCCTCGCCGCCGGCGCCGGCCAGGCCGAACCCCCCACCGGCAAGTTCATCCCCATGCCCGGCCTCAACCGCATCGAACTCAACGAACTCATCGAAGTCGCCGCCACGCATCTGTCGACACAACACGGCTACGAACCCGCTCCCGACGCACTGGCCGATTCCATCACCGCCCGCCCCCCCGGCGTCATCGCCGCACAAACCCTCGCCCGACAAACCGACGCCGGCGCACAGGTCATCCAGGTCGGCTACAAGCTCTTCAAAAG
>JANQJT010000199.1 GCA_028281485.1 Phycisphaeraceae bacterium | reverse complement strand
GACCTGCTTGCGAAACTCAGAGCAGCGGGGATACTAAGCAGTTAGGAGACCGCGATGTCCAGAGCAACCAGCGTAGGGTCGGCCGCGTTCAACGCCGCGAACGTGCTCAACCGCAACGTCTGCGACTTTATCGAGGGCCGCACCCCCACCCTGATCGCACCCACCAACACCAGCCCCAAATTCCTGCGCGCCGTGTTGGACGCCAAACGCAACTTCCAGGGCGCGCGCCAGAGCCAGCTCGCCTCCGGGGTCTCACCGGGCACAACCGTGGAGACGCTAGACCGCACGTTCGAGGAGGCGACGGCCACGTCCAACCGGCTCAACGAGGAGCGTTTTCAGGAGGGCCGACAGCTATTCGCCCAACAGAAAGAAAACGTGGCGCAGCTCGGCGCCTCGGAGCGGACGCGGCTGGTAAGAAGCGTCAACCAAGCCAACGCGGCGGTGGACCAGTCGCTGATCAGCCGGGGGCTGTTCAACCCCGTCACGGCCGCGTCCCTAAAACGAGCGAACGTCGAGGACTTCAACAGGGCGAGCCTCGAAATAGAAGAGTCTCTTCTTCGGGAACGGAATCGTGTTTTGGGCGAAGAAATCGGGTTCATCGAGCGCCGCACGGACGCGGCGATCGACCCGGCCCTGTTTGCTCAACTCCAGAGAGACGCGTCCGGCGCCATCACCGGCACGCCCAGCCTGGGTGGGGGCGGGGGAGGTGGAGGTGGCGGGGCAGGGGATATAGCGGGCACCGGCGCCACGGACTTTGCCGGGAGGTCCGTCTTTAACACAATATCTCAACCCAAGAGACAGGCCGAGAAGCCGATACCGATCAACCCGGTCACGTTTATCGATACCAGGACAGGTGGCGAGATTGTCGTGGAAACGAACCAGGACTTGGCGGCAGCGAAGAAGAGAGGGAATTTGGTGCAGCGGGGCAGCGCTGCGCACCAGCGATTCCTGCAAAAACAGGAGCAAGCCGCCAGGGATAGCCAACCATTCGACATCAGGAACACAAGGACCGGCAACGTGTTCCAGGCACCGAGAAAAGACCTCAAAAAATTTGAGAACAACCCGACGTTCCTGATCATCGGGCCATCGTCCATCAACAGGTAGCCGCCGTGTCACAGTTCCAGGTCAACCCCGACATATCGAGGATGCTCAAGAACCTCAAGACGAGCCTTGCGCAAGCCCGCAAAGCCACAGCGCCCAGGACGCCCACGCAGAGGCTTCCATCACGCACGCAGGCCCCCGTTCTCGCCAGGTCGTCACCACGACCGGCTGAGGCGAAACTAGAATCCTCTGCACGCAGGGGCGCGTCACGCAGCACGGTGTCGGGGATCAACACGGCCATGAGCGCCGGTATCAACCCGTTCCGGCTCGGCCCCGCCAAAACCAGCGGGTTGAGCGACCCGCAGATATCACGCACGATCCAAGACCCCGGCAACGTCAACTTCCTGGTGCGCACGCAGACGGGGGTGCTGACGCTCACGCCACCGGAGTTTTTGCGGTCCGACTTCGGGTTTGAGAGCGTGGTGGGCAAGACCTCCAAGCCGTCAACGTCGCAGCTATTCAAATCAGCCAACCCGAACGCCACGTTTGTGCCGTTCGCCAACCCCATCAAGTAAGCCATGCCGATCGTAAGAACATTCGTGCCCACCGAAGTGAGGGGCCTCGCCCAGCAGGCGGGGGTCGGGGACCGCCTGCAACGCAACTTCCAGAACGAGCTGGCCGCGTCGGCCGACAGCCGCGCCAACGCGCAGCTCGCCTTGCAGCAGCGTGCCCAGCAGTTCAACGAGCAGGTGACGCTGGCGCAGATCGAGTCGCAGCGCCAGGCCACCCAGATCAACGCCGTGAACGAGGCGGTCCGCAGCGAGAGGCTGGATCGGTCGCTCAACGAAACGATCCGCAACAACTTCTTCAACAACACCTTGGCGCAGGCGCAGTTTGAGCAGGCGGCGGCGGAAGCCGAGGTCGCCAGAGAGGACGAGCTGCAAGCCGCCGAACAAGCGCAGGAAACCAAGATCAAGGTCGAGGAGATCAAGGCAGCCGCCAAGCTCCAGGAGCAGGAGATCGCCGACGAGGCGGCCATGCAACGCCAGGCGGCCAAAGACCAGATCGTCTTACAGAAAACCGCCCAGTCTCAGGCCCAGGAGGCCCAGCGCGTCGCCGACAACGCCGATATCAACAGCGTCACGCTCGACAACATCATCCAGCGAGACGGGCTGGACGTGAACACGGCGAGGATGCTCAAGAACGTGGCCGATACGGGCATCGACCCGTTGCAGTTCCAGAGGCACGCCCAGGCAGCGTCCACCGCCTCCAAGGAAGACCGGCTCAAGGCCC